>DQVB01000525.1 GCA_015661985.1 Planctomycetota bacterium
ACCGCAGGCGGCGAAAGGTGTGCAGGTCGGCCAGGGCTTCCGGCTGCCAGGGGCGCACCTCCTTCATCAGGGCTTCCACGCTGGCACGGAGGTTCTCCTCCTGCGCCGCTGCCTCACCAGATACTCGAGTGCGGCGGAATAGCCACACGGCGAAAGCGCCTATCCCCGCTATCCCCGCTAGACTCAGGCACAGGGGAAGCAGGCAGGTCAGCAGGGAAAGCGCGTTCTGCCAGTTGTTGTTCTGCATCTCGCACCGTCTATCGTCCGTCGTCCACGCCCTGGCACTCTTCACCGTCGGATTAGCGGCAGAAAGACGAAGAATCCATTCCGGATAACCAGACGGGCCTGGCTTGGATTGCCCAGGGTAGCTCCCCCCGCGGCATTGAACAGCCTCAGTCGCACGGTTTCGTCGTTTTCCTTGACGGTGTCTCGCAGCACGGTCACGCTGAAGGTTTTGGTGGTCTCGCCGTCGGCGAAGGTCAGCGTGCCGGAGGCGGGCACGTAGTCGCTGCCGGCATGGGCGGTTTCGTCGATAGTGGTGTACTGAACGGACACCGTGCCGCGAGTGCCACCGATCCGTTCTACGGTTACCTGCAACACGCGGCCTTCGGTCACGCCGTAGGTAGCCTGGCTGAAGCGTAGGGTGCCCACTGAAACGGCAGCGTACTCATCAGCACCTATGTCGTAGCCCGCGCCGCTGGGGCGCACCCCGCGGTCCAGGTCAAGGGTCACGCCGCTGTTCACCCCGGCGTCGATGGCTGCCGAACCGGCCTGCAGACGCTGATTGGTGTCCAGCTTGGGGTCACCGGTCACCGTGCCAGTTCCCCGGAAGGTTGGTGTGCCCTGCTCCGCGGCCGTTTGGTTGGTTACGTTGTAGAACAGGGTGTGTGTGTGTTGGATGGCCAGCGTCCCCGTGTAGTGGGCGCCGACCAGACCGTAGGTGGCGCTGGTCACCAGCGTGTTGGTCAGCCAGGCGGTATAGGAAGCGCTGCTGGTCCACCACTGTGCCAGCCGGATGCCGGCCGGCGTCTGATTTTCGGCCACCGTTGTCTGCACGATGTGGGGAAAGAACGGGTTCGTATGCCCTTCGATATCGATGGCGGCACCATAAGGTTGTGGGTTCTGCAGGCGATTTCCGGCGGCCAACACGTTGATCACCTGCACCCGAACGGGGTTGGACCCAATGGGCTTTATGTGCACGGCTGCGCCGTCCCTGGAGGCCTGATTATCGCGAAATTCCACACGGTCCAACACCAGGTTATCCAAGGTCATGACCTTCAAGCCGCCGCCCACGGCGTCGTCGCGCCCCACCGCCATGTTGCCCACGAAGCGGGAGTCCTGGATAAGCACCGGGCCGTCAACGTCATCGATGATCAGTCCGCCGCCGTCAAAGGTGCTGCGGTTCTGGTCGAACTGGCTGTTGGTGATGGTGATGGGACCGGCCCCTTCTTTAATGACCACGCCTCCACCGTACCCTTCCACGATGTTGGTGTTGTTGAAGACCCGCACGCTGTCCAGCGTGGATCCGGCCGTGAGGCCCCACAACAACGCGCCTCCACCGTTGCCGTAAGGGCGCGACCGGCCGGCCAGGTTGTTGCGAATGAGGATCTCCTGTAGCGTCAACCGCACCCGATAGGCCAGCAGGCCGCCGGCGCAATCGGCACCGGTAGCCCGACAAGCGGCATTGGCGATCCCCGGGGGATTCCCCAGGTTGGTGTAGTCGCCGTTCACGATCTGGAAGCCGCGCAGCGTCACCTGCTGGGTGCCGTCTCCCAGGATGGTGACGCCGCGCCCGTGGTGTTGGGCGTCGATCAGGGTGGGATTGGCCAGGGGGTCGGCGGTGTTCCAGTTGGCGGTGGTGTAGCCGCCCGCCAGGGTGAGCGACTTGCCGTCCACCAGCACCACCTGGGTGTAGGTGTAGCCGGTGGTGCTGGCGGCTTTGGTCTGCGCGCCGGTGTAGGTGCCCACCGCCACGCGGATTTCGTCGCCGTCGGATGCAGCATCCACGGCTTTTTGGATGGTGTCGTAACAGGGTGTGGCGCCGCCGCAGTTGCCGCCGGGGGCCACGTAGCGCACTGTAGGGACCTGCGTTCCGGCCAGCGCTACAGCCCACAGTCCACCGAGCAGGATCAGGGCGATGCCTATCACTGCCAGTCCGCGCTTGAACCATAAGGGAATTTTATGCCCTTGTCCCGTTGCCAAATGCTGATTGCGCATTGTGTTCTCTCCTTAAAGCGAATGGGTTAACTCACTACGGCGGTATTTTCACTTGCCAAATCGCGATTGTGTCCCTCTTTTCGCCCCCAACAACCGCCAGGCGGGTGCCGTCGGGACTGAAGCGCAGGCGCAATGGCGCTATGCTCTTGATGCGGTGCACCTTTTTGAGCGTAGCCGTATCCCAAAAAGTCACGCCGTCCTTCTCAACGACGGCCAACAGACGGCCATTGGGGCTGAGTTCAAGATCACGGAGATTGTCCTCGGACGGTAGGTCGGCCTCCGGCGCGCCGTCCAGGCGCCACACGTTGCCGCCGAGAAAGCCGGTGGTGGCCAGCCGGCCGGCGTCCAGGAAAACGACAGCGTTGGGTTGGGTGGCGCCGCGGGCGTCGGCCCCATCGAGGCACAGGCCGACAAGATCAAAAGGGTCGTTATCAGCAGAAGCGATGACGGTGCTCTCATTCTTTATC
>DQVB01000414.1 GCA_015661985.1 Planctomycetota bacterium
CGCCACACATCGGGACGGACGATCAGATTGGCTTGGCCCGTCTCGTCCTCCAGGGTGACGAAGGTGATCCCGCCGGCTGTGCCGGGCCGCTGGCGCACCAATACGATCCCCGCAACCCGGACCGGGCGGCCGTTGGGGATCCGTGACAGGCGGGCGGCGGGCACCACCCCCTGGCTTTCCAGCTGCCGGCGAAGAAACTGCATCGGGTGGGCTTTCAGCGACAAACCCGTCGAGCGGTAGTCGGCCAACATTTCTTCGGCCGGCGACATCCTGGGCAGCATATTCACGGTGGTCCGGCCGCTGCGGCGGGGAACGCCTTGCCTCATCTCACCTCCGCCAGCCCCTTCGCCGCAGCCCGGCGACTGGTCGAACAGAGGGAGCCGTTCGGTCGATTGGGCCAAAGCGTCCCACAGGGCCTGGCGGCGATCCAGCCCCAGCGAAGCAAAGGCGCCGGCCCGCGCCAGGCGGCTTGTGACGGCGCGGCCCAATCGGGTACGGCGAGTGAAATCATCCAGCGATCGGAAGGGACCATCGCGGCGGGCTTCCACGATCCACCCCCCATGGTCTTGGCGAAAACCCTGGAGCATGTGCAGCCCCAACCGGATGGCGGGCTGGCCGTGCGAGTGGCGGCCGGCCGGTTGAGGCTCGGTCTCGAGCGTCGTCTCCCAGTGGCTGAAATTCACATCCACCGGACGCACCTGCACGCCATGGCGCCGGGCGTCGCGCACCAACTGGGCAGGAGCGTAAAACCCCATCGGCTGGCTGTTCAAAAGCGCCGCCGTGAAGGCCGCCTGATAATGATGCTTCAGCCACGCCGACACGTAGACCAACAGGGCAAAGCTGGCCGCATGCGATTCGGGAAACCCGTAATCGCCGAACCCGCGGATCTGGCGGAAGATGGCTTCGGCATACTCGCGCGACATGCCTCGGGCCAGCATCCCGTCGATCAGCTTCCTGCGGAACTGGTCGATCAGCCCCGGACGCCGCCATGCCCCCATGGCACGTCGCAACTGGTCCGCCTCTCCCGGCGTGAAACCGGCGGCCACCACGGCCAACCGCATCGCCTGCTCCTGAAACAACGGCACCCCCAACGTCTTTTCCAACACCTGGCGGACCGCGTCGTTGGGATAGGTGACCGGCTCCTGGCCGTTGCGCCGCCGCAGGTACGGATGCACCATGTTCCCCTGGATCGGCCCGGGCCGCACAATGGCCACTTCGATCACCAGATCATAAAACCGGCGCGGCCGCAACCGCGGCAACATGCTCATCTGGGCACGGCTTTCGATCTGGAACACCCCCATCGTGTCGGCCCGCCGGATCATCGCGTACACCCGCGGATCTTCAGGCGGAACGGTGGCCAACGTCCATCGGCGACCATGGTGCTTCTCCACCAGATCGAAGCAGCGGTGGATGGCCGTCAACATCCCCAGGGCCAGGCAGTCGACCTTGAGGATGCCCAATTCGTCCAGGTCGTCCTTGTTCCATTGGATCACGGTCCGTCCCTTCATGGCAGCGTTTTCGATGGGCACCAGTTCACACAAGGCACCGCCCGTGATGACCATCCCGCCGGTGTGCTGAGACAGATGTCGCGGGAAGCCGACCAGTTGGTTCACCAGATAGACGAGTTGCCGGCCCGTGGTGCTTTCCGGATCGATGCCCGCTTCGCGGCACCGCTGGGCCAACTCCGGTTCGTCCTCGAAATGCTCGATCCCTTTGGCCACCCGGTCCACTCGATCCAGCGAAAACCCCAACGCCTTGCCCACATCGCGCACCGCCGATCGCGGCCGGTAGGTGATCACTTCGGCCGTCATCCCGGCCCGCTCCCGGCCGTACTTGTCGTAGATGTATTGCAACACCTCCTCGCGCCGCTGGTGCTCGAAATCCACGTCGATGTCCGGCGCTTCGTTCCGCTCCCGGCTGACGAAACGCTCGAACAACACATCCATCCGTTCGGGGTCCACGGCCGTGATGCCCAGACAATAACAAACGGCCGAATTGGCTGCCGACCCTCGCCCTTGGCACAAGATGCCCCGGCGCCGGGCAAAGCGCACCAGGTCCCACACGGTCAGGAAGTAGGCTTCGTAGCGGAGTTCTTCGATGAGAGCCAACTCGTGGTGCAACAGCTGCTGGACCTTCCTGGGCACGCCGCGCGGATAACGCCTGCGCGCCCCCGCCCAGGCCAACTGGGCGAGATAACCGATGGGCGTCTGGCCCCTGGGCACCAATTCCTCAGGATATTCATATCGCAACTCATCCAGCGAAAACCTCACCCGCTCCGCCACTTCTTCAGTGCGTCGCACCGCTTCGGGCAGGCGAGCAAACGTCTGCTGGATCTCCTCCACGGTGCGCAAATGGCGCTGGGCGTTGGGAAACAGATGCGGCGCGGCTTCGGACACCGTCACTCCGTGCCGGATGGCTGTCAGCACATCATGGAGCGAGCGCCGGTCCGCGCAGTGATAATGCACATCGCCTGCAGCGACCAAGGGGACGCGTGTTCGACGAGCCAACTCGTCCAGCTGTTCCAATCGCCGCCGGTCGTCCGGCCCGCGATGCAGCTCGGCCAACAAATAACAACGATCCCCGAAGACCGCTCGATACTCCTGTACCCGGCGCACCACGGCCCGCCGAGCCTCGAGATTGGGCACCACGCCGGCCAACTGCCCCTCGGCATGCGCGGCCACATCCTCGAACCGCAGCCGGCACTGCCCCTTTTCCGCTCGCCGCCGTCCACGTGTGATCAGCCGAGCCAAACGGCCGTACGACGCCCGGTCCGTGGCCCACAAGACAACCGGCGGTGCGTCCTCCGGTGTGATCTCCGCGCCGATCAACAACTTCAGGCCCGCCTCCCGGGCCGCCACATGGGCCCGCACCACCCCGGCCAAACTGTTGCGATCCGTCACCGCCAAGGCCCCGTAGCCCAAAGCGGCCGCCCGCTGGACCAACTCGTCCGGATGCGAGGCGCCTTGCAGGAAGGAAAAATTCGTTTTGGCGTGAAGCTCAGCGTAGGACATGGTAGGGAGCTGAGGGTTGAGGAAAAGCCGGACCCGTCCGACGCTCCTGCTCACTCAAACACTCCGTGCAAAAACCACTTGCCGTCGCGCAGACGGCGGAAGAGCCAAAAGCGATGGCCCGTGGTGGTCTGGACCCCGTAATAATCCCGCCCCACCGGCCGGCCTCGCCACCAGCCGGTCTCGATCCGCTCCGGCCCCCAGCTGCGGGCGATGCGGAAATGGCAGGCTCGCCACCGGAACCCCACCGGCGGGCCGTCCGGCATCACGGCCACCACCTCCACGGACACCGGTCGGGGATAAAGTCGCAAGGGGCGCAGAGGCAACCCCATCGCCCTCTCATCTCCAGCCTGCGCCCGCCTCGCTCGCTGGCCCCCAACCGGATCCACCCAAGGATCGTACACGTAAGCCAACTCCGGTTGGGCATCGGACACCAGCCGGGGACGCAACACTCGGCGGCGCCCCAAACGGTTGGCCAACCGCTCGATCAGTACGGCCAACTGTTGCCGACGCAACCAAGCCGAGTGGTCATCGAACAAAACCTCTTGCCGAGCCGTCAGCGCGGCCGTGACCGTCGCTTGCATGCGCACCCTTTCCACCGGGGCCGGCAACCGGACCCGCTCCAAACGCAGTCGCAGGAGTTCCATCAAATGGCCAACCGCCACGGTCGGCTGGAAAAGGTCCACCGCGCAGTTCACCCAAACACCGGACAGGCACCCCAACCCGCACTCCAGGCCCATCACCCCTTGGCCGGCCCGCTCGAGCGTCCCCGCCAGCCGCTCGATGAGCGTCTCACAAACCCCTTCGACCACCTCCTGCCGCCCGCTGGGAGGTTCCACGCTTTGCGACACCTCCACAGCGCAAGCCGTCCGACAGCCATGGATCGCTTCGGCCATCCGGCCGGTCGCCTGGTCCCACCGCGCGACCAGCCGCGGACCAAAACGGGCCGTCAACTCCCCCCGCCCCAACCCGTCCAATTGCCCGATCCGGCGAATCCCCAGCTGATGCAATAGCCCCACCGTCTCGGCCGGCAACCGCAAAGCCTCCACGGGAAACCCATCCAAAACCGAAGCAGCAAGCCGCACCATCCGGAATCCCGAACCCGACCGCGCGTCAATAACATGCTCGAAGAACCACCACGCACTTTCTTCCCCCCTGCCCTTCGCCCTGCTCCCTCCTCCC
>DQVB01000178.1 GCA_015661985.1 Planctomycetota bacterium
CCGAGGAGGTCGTGGCCCACGCGCGCCTTTACCGACAAGCCCCTTCGAGAGACGGGCACCGCCGGGGCCGATTCCTCCGCTCCTACACCGGCGAAGCCCTGGAACCGGTCTTGGCCGCCGGCCCCGTCGAGCCTCGCAAGGGTTATGACTTCGAGGCCGAGGTGGCCAGGCGCCCCGGCGACACGGAGATCGACCAGTTGGGTCGCGATGTGCCCATGCCTTGGGAAATCGACGGCCGCCGCTGGCATACCGAACAGCCCATCGCGCGCAACGGCCAAGCATGCCGGTGGGACGGCCGCATCCTGGCCGAAGTGGTCGACCGCATCCAACAGTCCGGACTGTTCAGCCCCACCGACTGGAACAGCCGCAGCGTGGTGGAGATCCGCGGCCGCAAGAGATCGGCCGGTTGGTTCTTCCACGCCCTGACCGGCGAAGTGTGGCTTCTGAAGATGAAATTCCGCACGGCCAAACACTCCTTCCGCCGCGACCAATTGGTACGACAACTCGATCTGAAGCCACTCAACGAGATGCCTGACCTGCCCCTGTACGGGACCCAACCCCGGGTCACCTGCCGCCAACTCCGCGGCCCATGGCAGGAGGTCGAACTGCGTGTGCACAGCTACGATGAGATCGACCGGCCCGAGTTCTGGAGGTTCGTCGATCAGGCCATCGCCGGCTTCCGGCGCTTCGTCGAGCGGGCCGAGAGACGCCCCGAAGCGGTGACTCCCTGGAAGGTGCTCGGCCGCCGCTGGCACCTGGCCCGCAAGGGCTTCCCCTTGGGTAAACCGGCTCGATGGGAGCCCGAACTGCTGGAGGGGCTGCTCGATCTGCTGGCCCGAACGGCCCCCCAGGCCCAATTCGTCTGGGACAATAAGCAAGTCGTGCCGGTCTACGTGCCCGGCCAGAAAGAGCCGTGGGCCGCGGTGCAGACGAAGAAGCCCGAGGCCTTGTACCTGACCCTGACCGGCCCCAAGGGTCGTTTTCCCCTGGGACGGATCAGCCAGCTGGGCGACGACCGCCGGCTGGACGGACATCGCCCTGACAAGGACCTCATCCGCATCCGTCTTCGCACCCGCGACGACCTGGCGCGCGGCGACTTGCCCGGATTCCTCCAGGAACACCTGGCAACCGCCACCTGTTCCGGGCGTACCAGTTGACATTGGCAGAGTGTATGAGTCCGCTCCGATGGAGTGGAGATCGCCATGTGGAGTCGTCATCGCCGACTTGTGAAAGCCTCACGCCGCCTGATGGCCGCAACCGACAAGGCGGTAGAATGACGAAGGAATGTCGAAATCCGGATGCCCCAATGGCGGCTCCCCCGAAGGAGGTCCCCGTGAGGAGACCTCCAGAAGGTGGCTGCTCTCCTGGTGGAACAGGCAGCTGCTCCCGGGTGGGAAACCTCCACCCTCAAAGGCGATTCTTCCTGAAGTCAGTCGCGAGCCGCAGCACGTTTGCCCTTCGACATTCGTCATCATCAGGCATTCTTTCACCCTTAGGTATGTATTGTATATCGTCTTCGTCATGGGTCGGCACCATACTCGCACTGGGCGCAGAAGTGACGAAGCAGGAATCTAACGCGTATTTATGATTTATGAGACGTCCGCTCTTAGCCCAACGGTTCCTGTTCCGCTTCGCAATCCCCTGCCGCTACCGCAGTCCGTTGCGGCGGAGGACCATCACGCGGCTGGAGGCGGCCCACCGCCTGCCTCGGCTGGCCGAGCTGGAAGGACTGCCCAGCTGGGCTGACGTCCGAGCGGCCTGGAGCGAAGAGGGCCTGCTGTTCACCGTGGCGGTGAGCGGCAAGGGTCGGTCGCTGTGGTGCAGTGCCAGCCGCCCGGAAGAGAGCGACGGGCTGCAGATCTGGATCGACACGCGGGATATCCACAACGTGCACCGGGCGACACGGTTTTGTCATCGATTCGTGTTCTTGCCGGCCGGAGGCGGTTCGGCCGGTCGATTTCCCGTGGCCCAGTGGCTGCCCATCCCCCGCGCCCGGATGCATCCCCAGGCGATCGCCGACGGTCTGGTGCAGGCGCGGAGCCGGCCCGCCAAGGACGGGTACCTGTTGGAAGCCTTCGTGGCCGCCGAAGCCCTCACCGGGTTCGACCCCCGCGAACACCCGCGCATCGGCTTCAACTATGCCGTGCTAGACCGCGAGTTGGGTCAGCAGACGCTGAGCGCCGGAAGCCCGCTGCCGTACGAGGAAGACCCCAGCCTGTGGGTCAGTCTGGAACTGGTCCGGTAAGGACGGCCCACCGCGCGGGAACACGGCCCAGATCGTTCCGGGCCTGTGCCGGGCGGGCGTTCTGGAAACGGCCTCCTGCGTGGGGGCCCCGTTGGAAGGCCGAGGGCCCTTTGGCAACCTTGCGGAAACACGTAGAATACAAAGAGCTTGGCGGCCGGGTCGCAACCGTGCCGCCGGGCGGTGGCGAACCGGGCGGCCGGATCTAGGGAGGGATGCACCCAGGACAGGAGAGGGGAGGCTATGAAAAACACAGTCATCGCCGTGGTATTGGCCGGAGGCAAGGGGTCGCGGCTGGAGCCGTTGACGCGGGAGAGGGCCAAGCCGGCGGTCCCCTTCGGAGGGGCTTATCGGATCATCGACTTCACCCTGTCCAACTGTCTCAACAGCGGCCTGCGCAAGATCCTTGTGCTCACCCAGTACAAAGCGATGAGCCTGGACCGGCACATCAGCATGGGCTGGGGCCGGTACTTCTGCCGCGAGCTGGGCGAGTTTGCCGACGTAGTACCGCCGCAGCAGCGAATCGATGAGAGCTGGTACCAAGGCACGGCCGATGCTGTCTACCAGAACATCTTTGCCATCGAGAAGGAGCACCCGAGGTACGTCCTGGTGTTGGCCGGCGATCACATCTACAAGATGAACTACGGCAAGATGCTGGAGGCCCATTGCGAAGCCGGCGCAGACGCCACGATCGGGGTGCTGCGGCGCAGACGATCCGAGGCGCGGCGTCAGTTCGGGGTGATGGAGGTGGATCGCACCAACCGGATCATTGGATTCGAAGAGAAACCAGACGATCCCAAGCCGATTCCCGGTGACCCGGAGCACTGCCTGGCCTCGATGGGCATCTACTTGTTCAATGCCCGATTCCTCTTCGAAGAACTCTGCCGCGACGCCACCTGCCGCGCAAGCAAACACGATTTCGGCGGTGACATCATCCCCACGATCATCGAAGAACACCGGGTGATCGCCTACCCCTTCCGGGACGAGAACCGCAAGAGAGACCTCTACTGGCGCGACGTGGGCACCCTGGACGCGTACTACGAAGCGAACATGGACCTGGTCTCCGTTGACCCCGAATTGAACACCTATGACGCCGACTGGCCCATCCGCACGTACCAACCCAACCTGCCGCCTCCGAAGTTCGTTTTCGCCGACGTGAATCGCTGCGGCCATGCCATGGACAGCATCGTCTGTCCGGGGACGATCGTCTCCGGAGGTGAGGTGCGCCGCTCGATCCTCGGCTACCAAGTGCGGGTGAACAGCTATTCGATCGTCGAGGACTCGATCCTCTTCAACCGCGTCGATGTGGGACGGCACGCCCGCATCCGCCGGGCGATCATCGACAAGGGTGTGCGGATCCCCGAGGGCGTCCAGATCGGCTACGACCACGCGTTGGATCGGGCCAGAGGCTTCACCGTGACCGAACAGGGTGTGACGGTGATCGCCAAATCCGACGGGACCGAGTACTTCAAAGAGCTGCAACAGACCCCTCACTTCCGACGGGAAACGGTGCGCGTGGGCTGATCCGTCTTGGCTGGGCCGCCGTGTCGGCCCGCCTTCGGCTTTCCCACAACCCGAAAGATGCGCGCACGGCGCGCAGCGTGTGCGACTAGTAGGACCCGAAGGCGCCACACCGGCAACAAGGCTGGTGAATAATCGGGGAAGGCGTGGGTGAAGGCGGAGCGACCGTCGGCGCAGCCGGCCGGACGTGGTGCCGCACCGAGCTTCGGCCACGTCCCGGCGTCGCAGGCAGCCGTACCGATGGGCACCGTTGCGGCAGGGACGTCCAGCAGGAATCGATGAACCGAGCCTTGTGGAAAAAAGCCGTCTCCGATGCGTGGCCGCAGCTGGCGGCCAGCTGCATCCTGTTGGTCGCCTTCGGCTGGATCTTCGTCTGGTTGATGAGCCTGTTTGAAATGCCCCAGTGGCTGAAGCTGCTGCGGCTGATGCCCGACTTCGTCGAACCCATCCTGGGCGTGCCCATGGCCAAGCTGGCCACGCCCGCCGGCCGCTTGAGTGTGCTCTACGTGCACGTGATCACCCTGTTGCCCTGCATCGGTTGGGCCGTGGGCCGGGGGTCGGATGCCGTGAGCGGCCAGATTTCCCGGGGCACCATGGAATTCCTGGTGACGCTGCCCACGCCCCGGGCCAGTCTCCTGGTGGCCCCGGCCGTGGTGGCTACGCTGGGCAGCGCGCTGTTGGCCCTGTCCGTGTGGGCAGGGGCCGGCCTGGGACTGGCCAGCTTCGAACTGGACGTTGCCGTCGCCAACAACCGGTTCCTGCCAGGGGTGGTGAACCTGTTCGCCATGACGTTCTGCCTCACCGGCCTGACCACCCTCCTCTCTTCGCTCGACCGCGACCGCTGGCGCACCATTTGGCTGGCCGGTGGCCTGTTCGTCCTGTCGATGATCGTCAAACTGGTCTCCCGGTTCTGGGATGCCGGCCGGTGGCTGCGCTACGTGTCGTTCCTCACGCCCTTCGAACCCCAACGGCTCATTCTCGCCGACGGGGACCCGTGGACCCAATACGGACAGGAGAACTGGAAACTGCTCTTGATGGGACTGGTAAGCTACGCGCTGGCCGCTGCGGTGTTCAGTTGGCGGGATATCCCCGTGCCGCGTTGAGCGCCCGTCGCGCCGCAAACCTCTCCCCAAAGGGCACCCCATAGGAGCCGTGCCAGAATAACGTGAGCCTTTCGACTGTTGTGGTGCCGGCGTCTCGCCTGCACCACAATGCTACGGTCAACTTGCCTTGTTACGCCTCCAGACAAGGGGCCGGTCCAGCGGCGCCGACGGGCCCAGGGTGGCCGCAACGGGGGTCAGTTTTTTCTCTCCAGTTTTGCGGGAAAAGCGCGCGTCTCGGAGAGACGCGGCTACAGCGGGACCGGGCCCACGTCAGTTTTTTCTCTCCAGTTTCGCGGGAAAAGCGCGCGTCTCGGAGAGACGCGGCTACAGCGGGACCGGACCCACGTCAGTCTTTTCTCTCCAGTTTTTCGGGAAAAGCGCGCCGGCCGCCTGTAACCCTTCACCCACCCTTCAGCGGGGTTGTGTTCTTGGCCTGCGCGGGATAAGGATAGATGGGAGCGTGAGCGGATCATCCATTTAGGGACTTGAGTTGAAGGAGGCTTGAGATGGGAAGGAAGTGGTTGGCTTTACCCGCGGCGGCCGTGATCTGGGCGGCTGTGGCCGCCGGCGTGGCCGAAGCCCGTTGGTGCGGAGCCGCCCGGCGGGCGTGCTGTTATGGGGGGACTTGTTGCCAGTCCTACACCGTAATGAAAACCTGTTGCCAAGTGGTCTACGAGCAGCAGCAGGTGACCTGTTACAAGACGGTCTACGAACGGGTCGTGGAAGAGCGTACGGTCGAATGTACTCAATACGTGCCGAAGACGTACTACCGCGAGTGCACGTATACGACCTACAAACCGGTCTGGAAGGACGTCACACGAGAGATTACTTACACGATCTGCAAGCCCGTTTGGGAGACGAAGACGAAGGAGATCCAGTACACGGTCTGGGAACCGGTCTACGAAACGGTCGAACGCGAAGTGACCACGGTCGTTTGCAAGCCGGTACGGTATAAGACCACCGTCAAGGTCTGCACAGGCCACTGGGAGACCCAGGTCATCGAAAGTCCGGCGCCGGCCACCTGCGCCCCGGCAACGTCGGCTCCCGTGCGCTGCGTGCGCCGCGTCTGGGTGCCGGAGGTCGTGGAAAAAGAGGTCGAGTGCGTCAAGTACGTGCAGGAATGCCGGACCAAGAAGGTTCCCGTCACCGTCTGCCGCATGGTGCCCAAGACGAAGACAAAGGTTTGCCAGTACAAGGTTTGCCGCTACGAATACGAGACGGTGACCAGGCAGGTGACCTGCAAGGTGTGCGAGTACCAGCCGGTCACGGTGACACGTAAAGTCCCGTATACGGTGTGTGAACCGGTGCGGACCCAGCGTGTGGTGCAGTGCGTGCGTCTGGTCCCCAAGCAGGTGCCCGTGACGGTCACTCGCTGTGTGCCCAAAGTGGTCTGTCGCCAGGTGCCGGTGAAGGTCTGTTGCCCGGTGCCTTGTTGCGCCACCTGCTGTTGCCGTTAGACCTCACACCTCACAACGCGCCCCGTACGCCCCACATCTGCGTGTGGCTCCCGTCGCCGGGCCGTAGCTCGGCTCTGGGGGCGGCAACACAGCTGGGCTTCGCACACCGGGCGGATGGCTTGCCTTTCCGAGCCGGCCGATGCCCAGGAGACGGCCTACGGCTTCTTGCTCGGCCCGGCCAGCGCAGAGGATCTGTCTGCGCGCGGAGCGTGGTTGCGGTGGTCCGCTGCATAGGCTGGCGTCCGGACACCCAACAAGCCCCTGTGGGTGGCCCGCGGGGTTGGGCCTTCCGACGGCCGGATGGCGCCGGCGCGGTCTGGGAAGAGCTTCGCAGCCGGGGTGGCTGTTACACACCCGTTACATTCTCGGCGAACCGGCCCGGGTATACTGGCAGTAGGAGCCCACCGGTGGTACGGTGGTTTCCGGTGCGCGGGCGTCTGGACAGGGCGGGACGATGGCCACCCAATCGGTTCTGGTCATCGAGGATGACTCAGCGATTCGACGCGGCATCGTCGACGCGTTGCGCTTTGCCGGCTACCAAACGCTGGAGGCGGCCGATGCTGTCCGTAGGGTCTCCATGGCCCTGGAGCGGTCCTTTGATCTGCTCTTGTTGGACCTGGTGCTCCCCGATGGCGACGGCATGGAGATTCTCCGCCAGGTTCACCGCCGCCGGCCTACGTTGCCCGTGATTATTCTGACGGCCCGCGGCGAGGAGTCCGACCGGGTGCGAGGTTTGCGCGACGGAGCGGATGATTGCGTGGTCAAGCCGTTCAGCGTGCGGGAGCTGTTGGCCCGAGTCGAGGCGGTCCTGCGCCGGTCGCCCCAACGGCCAGCGGAGGTGGAGCGGTTTGCCGTGGCCGGCGGGGTGGTGGATTTGGCGCGGCGCGAGATCCGCTTCGAGGACGGGACGCAGGTCGAGTTGTCGGGCCGTGAGGCGGAATTGCTCCGCTATCTGGCGGTGCATGCCCACCGGGCGGTCTCGCGGGAGGAGATCCTGGCCAACGTGTGGCAGATCAGCCCCCGGGGGGTGACGACCCGCACGATCGACATGCACGTGGCCCGGCTTCGCGAGAAGCTGCGGGACGACCCGGCGCGGCCCAAGGTGCTCCTGACGGTCCGTGGCCGGGGATACAAACTGATGCCCCGGACTGACCGGGGGTAACGAAGCGGCGTGGCGGGCGACAGGACGGGTTTGGCATGAAGCGCTCCGGTGTGGTTTGGGCGGCCTTTGCCATATCGCTGGTTGTCGTGTTGGCGGCCATGGGATGGATCAGCCTGACCACTTTGCGGCTGGACCGGGCCGAAGCGGCGGCCCGCGGGACGGTCGTTCGCGCTAATGTCTCAGCCGTTGAACAGATCCTCTTCAACCTGGTGGATAACGCGTGCAAGTACGCACGGCAAGCGGCTGACCGTCGCATCCACCTGTCGCTTCGGCGCACGGGCCGCGTTGTCGAGCTGGTCGTCCGCGACCATGGCCCCGGGCTGACCGGCCGCGACCAACGGCGGTTGTTCCAGCCGTTTTGTAAATCGGCCGGCGAAGCGGCACGGACCGCCCCGGGCATAGGGCTGGGATTGGCCCTCAGCCGCCGACTGGCCCGTGACATGGGCGGACAGCTGCGCCTTGACCCTCACGTCTCCGGTGGTGCATCCTTCGTGTTCGTGCTGCCCGCCGTGGCCATGGAGACGGGTGGCACAGCGCCCGGCACGCCAGACGGCTGACCGTTCCGGCTCAACACCGAACCACCGTCGCGTCAACCCAGCCGAGGGACAAACACAACGGACCGTCCCGCCTACGCAGCAGCCCCGAACAGCTGCCCCGGGCGCGGCCATCACGGCCCGGGCCAAAAGATTCCTGGCCGATGGCCCTACGGCGCAGCCTTTGCCTGGGTCGGCGTGCGCAACACGGGCCGGTACATGGGCAGGTGGCGGTAATAGATCTCCAGGGTCAGGAGGGCCAGGCTGGTGGCGTACAGCCGGCCACCGCGGCTGCCCCAGTCGGTACCTTCCGGATCCCAACTGCCGGCCCGATGGCCGTATTGCTCTTGTGTGCGGATCAGGTGTTCCCGCATGCGGTAGTTCCACAGGTCGAATTCCGGCCCTTCCATGTTGTGCAGCACTTGGGTGGCGTAGTGGTAATAGTAGATTCGTCCCAGTGACTCGGCCGACTCGGGCGGGAGGTTTTCCATCAGGTACTGGCAGCCGGCCACCAGGTCGGGGTGGTCTTTTGGCCAACCGATGAACTGGCGCGTGAGCAACCCGGCGGCCGTCATGGAAAGCGAGGCGTCTCTTCCGGGCATGTAAGCGTAGCGGGCCTGTCGAGTCGGGCCCGCGGCCACGGCGCACGCACCGAGAAATCGTTCGGCCCGCACCAAGGCATTCCGCTTGATAGGCAGCCCGGCGAGCTGGGCGCTGCGGATGGCAAAGAACACCCAACTGGTGACCGACAAGTCGCCGGGCTGCTCCCGGCTGTAACGCCATCCACCCTCCCTGTGTTGCGACTCCATGAGGTACTTGACGGCCAATTGGGTCGGTATTTTCAGGGCGCGGTCTTGTGTCAGACCGTACGCTTCGCAAAAGACCATCGTCGCCAGGGCATGGGCATACATGTTGCCGCCCAGATACCCGACGTTCTCGTCACGCAGGTTGCGCACCTGGCGCTGGCGGAGGTACGCCAGACCCTTGGCCACAACCCGGCGGTACCGAACCAGCTCGGACGGTTCACCCGGCGTGCCGAGATGGGTGACCCCCGCCCCGAGCATCGGCAAGAGTGCGAACGCCGTGGCTGCCGTGTCGCTGTCGTCCACTTTCGCCTCGAACTCCGTGGCGCAATCGCAACCCTCAATCCCATCGGCGTAACGATTCAGCGACCAGCCGCCGTCGGGCTGTTGGTGGGCGGCCAGCCATCGCAAGCCGCGGAGCACTGCCGCTTCCGATTCCTTCGTACCGCCGTAGGACCGCACCAGGGCCGCTTTGCTCTTGGCATCCAAGCGACCGCCGAACGAACCGCGTCGCAACAGCACGGCCTTGTCAGGATCCCAAACGATTTCCGGCGGCAAATAACCTCGCCGGCCCGACGTCACTCGAACCACCATCGCCTCCTGCTGACGAATCCGCCCCCCTTTGGCTGTCACGATGGCCGAACGCACCTCTTCGCGGGCATCGGGAGCCGCCACCAATCTGATCCCCGCTCGGGTCTCGCCGGCCGGTACCTCAACCGATTCGGCGGTCACACCCTCCGGCAGGTTGCTCACCTGGATGTCGATGGGCCCTGAATAGCTGCGCCGCTTCACGGGCACTTGGATCGTCTTCCTCTCGCCCGGCTTCAGATGTACCGCCAGCAAGCATTCCACGCGAAACGGGAATCGATGCACTTTCAGCTTCACCGGCACGCTGATGGTGCGCCCGAGAATCACACTCTCCACGCGCGCCTCGTACTCCCCTTCAGCAGCGTCGGGGGCTACCGAGAAGGTCACTTCAGCCACGTCCTCACCGGTCCCGACCGGCTTGGCTTGGCCCCGGACTTTCTCCGGCAGCGATACCAGTCGTACCGATAACGGCCCCTGGAAGCCGTTACGTTGGATCTCCACACGAACTGTGGCATCCATGCCGGGCT
Organism: Planctomycetota bacterium; assembly: GCA_015661985.1. Taxonomy (GTDB): domain Bacteria; phylum Planctomycetota; class Planctomycetia; order Pirellulales; family Thermoguttaceae; genus SZUA-1497. Next base: position 9,937 of record DQVB01000178.1, read on the forward strand.
TGAGCACCGCTGGGGCGGCGGGAACGAAACGGGGAAGCTTCAGCTTGGGCACCGTCACCCCCAGCGCTTTGGTGTCGGCTTGCTCGCCCAACTGCACGGTGACCTGGAGCGTATCGTTCAGCTCCTCGTCACCCAACTTCTCCGTGGCAGCCAGCTCGAGTTTGCCCTCCGACTGGCCCTCGGGGATGTCGGCCGTCTCTGCGACCAGTCCCTCCGGGACACCTTCCACCCGGACCTGGATCGGGCCCTCGTTGCCGTTGCGCTGAACCGAGAACCTCACGCTGGCGGTCGATCCCACCTCCACGACGACCGGCTCAAGCTCGGACAAGACGATCGGCTTGGGCTCCGACGGCCGTGGCGTTTTCGGGTCCGCCTGCGCCTGTTCCGCGGACCGGTCTGCCCCCTGTTTCTCCGCCGTCCCACACCCCAGGTTACTGCTCCCAACAAGCCCCGCCAAAACAACCGTCAGCACTCGGGCCAGAAGCTGTGCAGGGCAACGCCTCCATCCCCCGGCTTCACCCTCCCGCGCCCAGGCGTATGCTGGCGCCCGACCTCTCCCAAGACCCTTGCTCTGGGACCGGCCGGCAAGGCGCGGCTGGTCAACGCGACCGGCCGATTGGGCTCGGCCATGCCAACGACCGACTCGAGCCATAACGATCCACCTCCCGCGCTATGACCGGAAACGTATGCTCGTTTCGAACGAGTACCGAACGAGCCCGGACGAACACAAACCAACCGTCCGCTCGGTGTGTAGCACCGGTCGGCCGGACGCTATGAGTCGCTGCTGTAAACGCGATCCAGGTTGGATAAGTGAAACGGACCAGTGCCAAGCCTTGGCGGGGATCGTCTTCCCTGCGGCCAGCGCCCCCCTCAAAAGATAACTTCACCTGTTATGCCAACCCTGTCAAGACTTGGGGGCCCTCCACGGAATCTCGCCCGCCGCCTCAGTGGCCTCCATCCGCCACAGCCGTTCGGGCGCCCGGCCAGCTGGATTGACCGCCCTGTTGCAAGAGCCGACAACGAGGCTCCCATATCATCGACCTGCCGTGGAGCTGCGGTCCGTGCGGCTGTTGCACAGCGGCTTTGAGCCGGTACGACCAGTACGGCGGCGCTGGCGGCGGGGGCGACACCCCGGTCGATACCGACTTCCTGTACGATGCAGCTGGCCGAGTGACGGGGACCACCCACACGGCCGGCGGGGGGACGCCGGCCGATTACACGTTCACCTGAGACGCCGCCGGCCAGCTGGTGCAGGAGATCTCCACCGACGGAACGCTCGATTTTGCGTACGACGTGACCGGGCAACTTACAGGCGCAAGTTGTTGGCGCAACGAAAGTTACACCCACGACCCGCTCGGCAACCGCACCATGCCGGGCTACCGGACCGGGGCGGGCAAACGGCTCCTCTCAGACCTGTCTGCCGTGCCCGGCACAGGCAGGCGGCAACTTCGACTACACGTATCCTCTGAATGGGTCAACTGGGGCGCGGGGATTCTTTTTCTTTTCCGCGCCTCGTGGCCGTTCCTGCCGGCGCTGGATCCAGGGCATGTCGATCCCCAGCCGGTGGCGGAGGTCAACGGCTGCCTCGTACACTCGCAGCTCCCGGACGCCAGCCCACAGCTGGATCTGGTTTCCCCCGAAACCGCACTTGTGGCAGTAGCACAGGCCCTTGCCCAAGTGGACCGAAAACGATCGCGACCGGGGCCATTGCGAGCCGTGTACCGGGCAGGGGCCGCGGAGTCGATCTCCTGCCGCGCTGCGGGGGACAAACCCCACCAGCTCCAGCACCCATGCCATCGGCACCTGGCCTTGGAGGGCAGAAAAATCGACACCCGGCATGTTCACCGCTCCTGAATCACTGTGCGCAATTGCGCAGCAGACGCCCCGTGCAGAAGGCGAACTGCTAACGTCGGTACTTCCCCTTTTGGCCTGGAACCGGACGCACCCCTCCCCCATCAATGGGGGGGCAAGACGTGCTGGCGCCAGGGGTGCCGAAATCGCGCACGGTGATTTGGCTTTCAGGACGCCTCGGCTCCATCCGGCCCCTGCGAGGCCCGGAACAGAGAACGTATCCGTTCACAGGGTGTTGGGGAGGGGGCGGTGGCGTGATAGAAGGCGCCGAGGAGAGAGCAAGGTATCGGGGCAGCAGCAAAGAGGTGTTCGGGCCGCGTGATGCGAAAGACGCGCCCGCGGTAGCCGGCTGGGAGGGGGTTCCCCGTTCAGCCGCGCGCGGCAGCAGGCGGTGAGAAACTCCAGCACGTTTCTGCCTTGACGCCGACAGGTGGCCACCACACTCACCACA
>DQVB01000718.1 GCA_015661985.1 Planctomycetota bacterium
GCTGTGGCTGACCACCCGCGCAGAGGCACGGTCGCCGGAGACCAGATTGGACAGGGTGGGCAAGGTTTTGGGATGACTGGATCGAGGAGGAAAAGTAATGGGTGTACTGGTAGGTAAAGAGGCCCCGGACTTCAAAGCCCAAGGGGTCATGCCGGACGGATCGTTCAAGGAGATCTCTCTGTCCGATTACCGGGGCAAGTATGTGGTCCTGTTCTTCTACCCGTTGGACTTCACCTTCGTCTGCCCCACTGAGATCATCGCCTTCTCCGACGCGGCGGATCGCTTCGAAAAGCTGGGCGTCCAGCTGCTGGGCTGCTCGGTGGACAGCCACTATACGCACCTGGCCTGGAGGAATGTGCCTCGCCAAGAGGGTGGCCTGGGAGAGATCAAGTACCCATTGATCGCCGATTTGGACAAACGGATCGCCGAGGCTTACGACGTTTTGATTCCCATGGGGGTGGCGCTGCGCGGTCTTTTCCTCATCGACAAGGAGGGGATCGTCCGCCATCAGGTGGTCAACGATTTGCCGCTGGGTCGCAGCGTGGACGAGGTCCTGCGCATGGTGAAAGCCCTTCAGTACTTTGAGCAACACGGAGAGGTTTGCCCGGCCAACTGGCAGGAAGGCCAGCAGGGGATGAAGCCCGATCCGGTAGAGAGCCGGGAGTACTTCGCCAAGGCCTACACTTGAGGCTCCCCAATTGCGGCCGGGGATAGCCCCGGCCGGCAAGACGCTGCTGGTCGCCGGCCCGCCGGGTTCGACGGCCTGACCGCTGCCCTGGGCCGCCAGTGCCTGTCCACGACCGATGGCTTCGTACCGTGTTTCGGTAGCGGGCACGGTTCCCAGGGCGCAGACCATTTCTGAACGCCTGCAAAACGGAGGGAGAGCATACCATGGGGGTCGTTTCTTCCTGGGCGGCGTCAGGAGGACTGAAGGGCCGGCGGGGCGCCGCCTGGCGGGCAACAGGTGCTCCCCACGGCAGGTCTCGCCGTTCGGTCTGTTGGGTCGCGGCACTGGCCGCGGTTCTGGCAGCTCCGCCGGCGGCCCGCCCTGCGACCTATGTGGTGGACGCCCGAAGCGGAGACGACGCGGCGCCCGGTACGGCGCAGTCGCCGCTGAGGACGATCAGCGGGGCCGTGGAGCGGGCCGTGCCGGGTGATACGATCCTCGTCCGGGCCGGCCTGTATCGCGAGCGCGTACGGTTTGTGCGGAGCGGCGAGCCGGGCCGACCGATCCGGCTCGAGGCGGCCCCGGGGCAACGGGTGGTCCTTTCCGGCGCCGATCCCATCAGGGGCTGGTCGCCGTGCACGGCCCAGTTGGCTGCGGGGAACCCGCATTGGAGAAACCTGTTTGTAGCGGATCTGGATTGGCGGCCGAAGCGGCTGTTCGAAGCGGGCCGGGAGTTGATCTGCGCCCGCACGCCCGATACGGGCTGGTGGTCGATCAGCCGCGGTTTGAGTTTGACGGAGTTCATCGACTCACGCCACCTGACCCAAGAAGACCCGCGAGCTTGGGAGGGCTGGACCGTGGCCATCCTGGAACAGGCGGGTGGGAGCATCCAACACATCCCGGTGGCGGCGTTCGACCCCCAAGCACACAAGATCACGCTGGCCAGGCCCTACTCGCGCTATCGGGCAAGGATCAACGAGGCCCGGGACCGGTATTTCATGGAGAACCACCTGACCGCCCTGGACGGGCCCGGCCAGTACGTGATCCACCAGACCGCTGCCGGTTGCCGCCTGTTCGTCTGGCCGCGCCGTCTCGGGCCGGACGGCCAGCCGGCGGTCGAAGCGCCCCGCCGCGGCACGCTGGTGACGATCACGGGCATCAGCCATGTGGTGATCGACGGATTGGAGGTCTGCTACAGCACCGGCGCCGGCATCGGCTCTTCCATGGCCAAACCGAATCGCGGCGTACTCATCCAGAACTGCTACATCCATCACAACGCCGGATACGGAATCCAAAAGCGACAGTCGGAGGATCTTGTGGTGCGGCGCAACGTGATCCGGCACAACAGCCACGGGGTGGTCATGGGCCGGGCGGTACGGGCGTTGGTTGAGGAGAACGACATCGGCCCGAACCGCGTGGACGGGGTGATCGCCGCGGGCCATTGCCGGGGCGTGACCATTCAGCGCAATTACATCCACGACCATTCTCTGTGGGGACATCCCGATAATCTCCAGTTCTGGAACGATGTACGGGACGTGGTGATCCGGGACAACGTGCTGGTCAATGCGGGCCAGACGATGATGTCCGAAGGGCTGCATGATGTGAAGCTGGTCAACAACCTTTGGCTGGGATCGCGGGCGGTGTCGATGATCATCCAGAGCGACGGGGCCGAGGTGCGACACAACACGGTGGTGGCCGTGGCCACGCCGACCAACTGGCAGGGGCGACGTTTTCTGGTCGAATGCAACGTCTTCGCGCCGTTGCGGGACATGGTCTGTTACGGAGTCCCGCACGAAGCGAGTTTCCGCAGCGACCACAACCTGCTGTGGAACGGACGCCAGGGCAAGATGCCGCTTGTGGTGGTGGGCCGCTGGGAGAAGGCATTGCGCAGCATCGACGAGATTCGCGCCGAGATCGGTCAGGAACGACACGGCATGGTGGCCCAACCGAGCTTTCGCAGCGCCGCCCGCTACTTCACTACGACCCACTACGCACGCATCTCCGAATGCACCGCGTCGCGATTGATCCTACGCCAGCCTCACAGCGGGCAGATGGCGGTAGGGGACCATATCGAGTTGAACTTCGACGGGGTGGTCCGCACGGTGACCGCGGTGGGGAAGGACTGGGTGGAGTTCCAGCCGGCCTTGGCGGAACCGCCGGTCAACGGAGCGGCCATCGCCAACTGGGGCCGGCAAACCGATTTCACGTGGGACCTGCGCCTGGCCGACGACAGCCCCGGCAGACGGCTGGCCCCGGATGGCCGCGCAGCAGGCTGTGACTTGGACCTCCAGGCTTACCGCCGGGGCGACTTCGATGGCGACGGCCGCAGCGAGCTGCCGCCGGCGCCCGGAAGCCGGATGCGCTGAAAAATACGGCGGAACGCCCAATGATCCAAACTCCAAGCTGGTAACCGTTCACGCTCCTGCAAGAATCGGCCCCCTGGGTTCGGGCGATGTTGTTCCCTTCGTGCGGCCGACGGTGCCGTCGGCCTCCTTGAAATGCAGCACTCCCGTCCCGCTTTGCGTCGGCCCGACCAAGGTGTTGAAAAAGCTTGAATCGCAGGAGGATCGAAAGCGGTGGCGGAGCAGCGTACTGCAAAGGCGTCAACGGCTACCTTTGACGGACGGAACGGCCCGTCGACCGAGGAAACTGCACAAGTTGTCTGTTGAAACCGCCTGAGCTGGACTCTTGCCATGTGCTGAATGGCTGTCGCAACCAGGTATGACACATGTACTTACGGCAACACAGCGGGATAGAAGTGCAGGGCCGTGAGTGCTAGCTTTGCCACCGGGTTATGAAAAACGGCAAAAGTCGACCTGAGTCAGCTCAGGGCCGGGATGCCGCCTGACCAGACTCGACGCGAAACCGCACTTGTACCTGGATGGCATGGCCGAACGGGACCAGCTCGCCTTCGGCGTGGAGCCAGTTCGGCGGTTGAGTATAGAC
>DQVB01000691.1 GCA_015661985.1 Planctomycetota bacterium
CCGGCTCTCTCTCAGCTGGAACGGGAGACAAAGAGCGAAACTCGGCTCAGAGAGCGAAGCTACGGGGCGCGGGGCCCTGTGGTGCGCGGTTTTCTTGCGGCTCAATCGCAAGGCCGTGCGCGTCCGTTTTTCACGGCAACCGTCCGTTGGCGGGCGAGTCCGGCTGGCCGGCGGCGCGCCGCTCTTCCTGCGGATCGAAACGATCCCGCCCGCCACGCCGCTATACGTTCATCCGCCGGGTTTGACCACCGCGCGACCGGCCCGTAAGATGGGGTGGCTCGGGCGGGCGGTTTTCGTGCGCTTGGTTGTCGGCGGCGTCGGCTCTCCAGCCCGACGGGCGACGTACGAGGCAAGCGGCTCAGAGCCCAAGGCGGCTGAAGCAATGAAGGTAGAAGCGGAAAGGCCAGCAGGTGTGCTTCCGGACGGGATGCTTGCGCACCTGGCCCGCGACACGGACCCCGAAGAGACGGCCGAATGGCTGGAGTCGCTGGAGTACGTGATTCGCACGGGTGGGCCGGACCGGGCCACGTACCTTTTGGAGCAGCTCAAGGAGCGAGCGTTCCGCCGCGGCGTGCGTTTTGAGTCCAGTGCCACGACGCCCTATCTGAACACGATCCCTGCCGAGGACGAGCCCGAGTATCCTGGGGACCGGGCGATCGAGCGAAAGATCAAGAGCATCGTCCGCTGGAACGCCATGGCCATGGTCGTACGGGCCAACCGCGAGCATCCGGGCATCGGCGGGCACATTTCGACCTATGCTTCGGCGGCCACGTTGTACGAGGTGGGCTTCAATCATTTTTTCCGAGGCAAACAGGGCCGACAGCCGCCGGACCAGATCTTCTTCCAGGGCCACGCGGCCCCGGGCATCTACGCCCGTGCGTTTTTGGAAGGACGGTTGAGCGAGGGGCAACTGATCGACTTCCGCCGCGAACTCCAGCCCGGCGGCGGGTTGTCTTCGTACCCGCACCCTTGGCTCATGCCCGACTTCTGGGAATTCCCCACCGTGTCCATGGGGCTGGGGCCGATCATGGCCATCTATCAGGCCCGCTTCAACCACTATCTGGCCGATCGCCGGATCAAGCCGGAGGCGGCTGCGTCTCGAGTCTGGGCCTTCGTGGGCGACGGCGAATGCGACGAACCGGAAACGCTGGGCGCCATCACCTTGGCCGCCCGTGAAGGATTGGACAACCTGATCTTCGTGATCAACTGCAACCTCCAGCGGTTGGACGGCCCGGTGCGCGGGAACGGAAAGATTATCCAGGAACTGGAAGGGACCTTCCGCGGAGCCGGCTGGAATGTAATCAAAGTGATCTGGGGTTCCGACTGGGACCCCTTGCTGGCTGCCGACCAGGAGGGTCTTCTGGCGAAGCGGATGGGCGAGGTGGTCGACGGCCAGTACCAGAAGTACGTGGTGGCGCCCGGCAGCTACACGCGGAAGCATTTCTTCGGCGTCGATCCCCGGTTGGAACGGCTGGTGGCCCACTTGAGCGACGACCAGATCCGGCGGCTCAAGCGAGGCGGACACGATCCGGTGAAGGTGTACGCGGCTTACGACGCGGCCTGCCGGCACCGGGGGGGGCCCACCGTGATCCTGGCCCAAACCGTCAAAGGTTACGGGCTGGGCGAGGCCGGCGAAGGGCGCAACATCACCCACCAGCAGAAAAAGCTGAACGAACAGGAGTTGCGCCAGTTCCGCGATCGGTTCGAAATCCCCGTCTCCGACGCCCAGATCGCCGAAGCCCCGTTCTATCGACCTCCGGACAATAGCCCGGAGATGGAGTACTTGCGCCAGCGCCGCCGCCGGCTGGGTGGCCCATTGCCCAGCCGTCGCCAGTTTACTTTCAAACTCAAGCCGCCTCGGTGGGAAGACTACAGCGAGTTCTTCGGTGGTAGCGAAGGCCGTGAAGTCTCCACGACCATGGCCTTCGTGCGTCTGTTGTCGCGACTCATGCGGGATCCCTCCCTGGGTCGCTACATCGTGCCCATCGTGCCTGATGAGGCGCGGACCTTCGGCATGGAGGCCCTGTTCCGCCAGTTCGGCATCTACGCCCATTCGGGCCAACTGTACGAACCGGTCGATTCGGAAACCGTGCTCTACTACAAGGAGGCTCGGGACGGCCAGATCCTGGAGGAAGGCATCACCGAAGCCGGCTCCATGTCGTCGTTCATCGCAGCGGCCAGCGCCAATTCGAGCCACCGGCTGAACATGATCCCCTTTTTCATCTTCTATTCGATGTTCGGCTTCCAGCGGATCGGTGATCTGATCTGGGCCGCCGCCGACATGCAGTGCCGAGGATTCCTCATGGGCGGAACGGCTGGCCGCACCACCCTGGCCGGCGAAGGACTCCAGCACCAGGACGGTAACAGTCATCTGTATGCCATGGCTTTCCCCAACCTCCAGGCTTATGACCCCTGCTATGCCTACGAAATGGCCGTCATCGTCCTGGACGGCATCCGCCGCATGTTCTACGAAGAACAGCCGGTGTTCTACTACATCACGCTGATGAACGAAAACTACCCAATGCCCATTTTGCCGATGGGGTCCACCGAAGGGATCACCAAAGGCATCTACCGGGTGGCTCGGTGCGAGGCCGGCCCGCAGAGGCCTTGGGTGCAATTGTTCGGCTCCGGAGCGATCCTGCGCGAAACACTGCGAGCCGGGGAGATCCTCCAGCGCGAGTTTCGTGTTTCCAGCAACGTCTACAGTGTGACGAGCTACAAGGCCTTGTACGACGACGCGCGCTGGTGCGCTCGAGCCGGTCGGCTTCAGCCAGACGGGACGCCGCCGCGGCCTTATATCCAACAGGTGCTGGAGGGCCAGAGCGGCCCGGTCATCGCCGCCTCGGATTACGTGGCTGCCGTGCCGCTTTGCATCAGCCCCTGGGTCCCCGCACCCTATGCCGTGCTGGGGACCGATGGCTTCGGCCGCAGCGAAACGCGCGACCAACTGCGGCGGTTCTTTGAAGTCGACGCGGAAAACATCGCCCTGGCCGCCCTCACCGAACTGGCCAAACTCGGCCGCTTCCCGCGAAATCAACTTGCCGAGGCCCTGGGCAAACTGGGCATCGACCCTCAAAAGCCGAACCCGTCCAACGCCTGAGCCCGTCCGTAGCGCCATGCCAGCGTGAATCGATGTGCCGAACCGTCGCAAGCCCAAGCCCCCGACGTCCAACTCCCGTCCGCCGACACACCAGTGTCAATCGCCGGCTGACGAACAGGATTGACAGGTGGCGGGACGGCAGCGACCTGCACTGCTTGATCGACACGGACGAACCTTCCTCATCACCGTGGATTTGGCGCTCCGTCGTGGGCTGGAGCGGGGAAGCGATGCGGTCTGGTTCGGGTTCGCCGGAGCGAGTATAATGCTCCCGGACTGGCGGGTAGTGGGCAATGAGGGGAAACAAGCGATGTCCAAGTTGGTCTCAGAAGTTCCTGATGAGGTGGTGGAGGCGTTGCGGCTGCCGCCGTCGGAGGTCGAGGCGGAACTGTCGAGGCGGAACTGTGGAAGGAACTGGCCGTGGCGCTCTATCGGCGCGGGGTTTTGTCTGTGGGAAACGCGACGAAGCTGGCACGCATGACTCGCTGGGAGTTCGAGCAGATGCTGGGCCAGCGCAAGGTCGTACGACATTACAGCGAGGATGACCTGAGAGCAGATATCGAATATGGACGGCGCGGTTAGCAACGCGTCGCCGCGGATCCATTGAGCCGGCATCGGCCGATTGGGGTTGTTGCGCGAGTTTTTCGACGATCGACGGCGCCCTTTACCGCCGAGCCCTGCTTGCCGTGGGCGAAACACAGCCGGATAACGATGGGTAGCGTGCTGGGATCCGGTCGTCCCAGTAGCCGATCAGCGTTCCCCCTGCCCACTGCGGCCCGCGCTTGGAGACAGGATGAAAAGGATTGCCGGGACGGCCAGTATTCTCGAGCGTCGATTACCAGTGGATGAATACGATGTTTGTCGATCGCCTGGTCAACTCGCCCCCCGGTGGCCTGACTGTTCCACCTTGCCCCCTGACCCCTGACGTGGGACAGGCTTCCCAGCCTGTCGCCATGACCCACTGTCGCTACCACCCGACAGATGAGCGCCCGGCGCGCACATGTGCAAGCAGGAAGACTCTAGCGAGGCTGCGCCTCAGACGAACTGCCGCATGTGCGGCAGTGTACAACAGCCTGTACAAAACTTGACTCGACAGCGCAAAGTTTCGCCCACCAAGAAACCTGACCCGTTAACCCTATGAGTACCGATTTTCATTTACCCGAGCTTGGCGAAAACGTCGAAAGCGGCGATGTGGTGAAGCTGCTGGTGAGCGAAGGCGACCAGCTGGTGCGCAACCAGAGCGTCATCGAACTGGAGACGGACAAGGCGGTGGTGGAGATCCCTTGCCCGCTGGCCGGCGAGGTGACCAAGATCCATGTACGTAAAGGCGACACGGTCAAAGTGGGCCAGGTGTTGTTGACGGTGGAAGAAGAAGAGGGTGCTGCCGCGGACGAAGCGGCTCGGCCCATGGGAACAGAGGCCGCGGCCGGAGGGGCGGCGGAAGGACCGGCCGAGGCACGTCCCACGCAGGCGCCAGCAGCCG
>DQVB01000722.1 GCA_015661985.1 Planctomycetota bacterium
CGAGGACGAAAACCCATCCGAAAGAACCTCCCTCGGGGCCTCGATCATCTCACGCCCAGCGGCCAGCCGGTCTGCCAGGCCGGCCATCGGTTCGATCTGCTTGGCGTGCGACACGATACCAAACAGTTCCTCTTCCGAGCTCCACAAGACGAATACGGGCAACTGGTTTGCCAGCATTGTCCCCGGCGTGAGAGCTGTTATCGGGGCCAGCGGGGCGGCCGGCAAGTGGCCACCCCCCACCAGCGCCTACCCTGGCTCGATCCCCACCTGCCTCAACTGTCCAAACGGTTTACACCGAAGACGGTTTGGTTTTTTCCCCCCTTGCCGAGCTCGTCCCGGGTCGATCGCGGAGAGGTGCGACCGTGCGTGGTATGAAGAGATCATGGCCCAGCGGACGTCGATTGAGCGGCTCCACAAACGGATGAAGTTCGACGTGGGCGACCAGCGCTTGACCAAACGAGGCGACCCGGCCTTCCAAGCCCTCCTGGACAAGCCCCGCTGGGCGATGCACGAGCTCTTGGCGTACGAAGAACAAACGGCTCGAAATCCACGCAACCGAAAACACCGCGGGGCACCGCCGTCCGCGGCTCATTGCGCCCTTTCACCCTCCGCAAACGCCCGCCTCTTTTCCCCTCCCCTTAACGGCGTCCACCCATCCACTCCGGTGACAACCACGCTCTGATTTCAATTTATGCGTAGGCTCAATAGGGTAAAGGCAATGGTCGTGGTTTACCAACATGTTCTGGGGCCAATCGTCAACTACCCCGATGAACGGCTGGAATAGGTCATAGAGGGTGTGCGGGTGGTGCCAATCCCCCATGCGAGAATCCTGCCCCACCAGGACCACCTCGACCTCGGCCCCTTCGGGGGTGCGATCGGCGTAATGCGCGCGGCTCGTAGCCGAATTCGCCTGCCTGTGCCTGCCTGCCGCGGCTGCGGCGCAGGTAGGCGTCGCACGCAGACAGGCCAGAATTTGGCCGAGTGCATCAGGCCAAACGCTGGCGCCTTCGGCTGCGGGCTAGGACCAACCTTCGGCCGGTGCCCCGGCGATATGCTCGCTGCTTTTGCACGCGGCGGGAAGTCCGAAAGCCTGTAGATGGCGCCCATCAGAGCGACCGCACCCCCCTTCGGGCGACACGATGGCCGGTTCCAGTTCGATCATGCTATGGTTAACCCGTCCGGTAGACTGTGAGCCGCTCCTTTCTTTTCGGTTGAATGCGCTTCTTGAGGGCTGCGAAGCCTTCTCGCCACGTTCGGGGTCCGGCCTCCAATTGAGCAGGGCCGCCGAACTGGGCGTCAGCGAGGGATGATACGCGCACGGCCCGGGCTGGGCGGGGGCAGCGCGGCCGGGGTAACCAGGGTCGCCTAGGGCTTGGCTACGGCCGCAGGCCGCCTCACGCCTCCAAGCAATACGTGCTCACGCCCCGAAGGCCTTCATCGGACGTGGAACGCAGCGCTACCCCTGCTAGCGCCCTTTCAGCCATCGCGTATTGTACCGCCGGCGGTCCTCCCTGGTGCGATCATTGGCCGGGCAGTGTTCCCCGCGGCCATAAGGATAGCCGCTCATTTCGCCGAAGGGGGGGCTCGACGGTCTCGCCATGGGCCGTGTGGAGATCCATGTCCTTGCAATAACTGACCGTTTTGACAACGAAAGTTCGCTGGCACGGGGCTGAGGGCGTTGGTGGGAAGGGCAGCGTAACTTCTTCGCCGGGGCCCATGATCACGTAGCAATCGTCCGCCTCTTCCAGCAACTCGGTCACGTCGCCGAAGCGGGTAGAGTTACCCGTGGCCCGCTTCCGCGGCGCCCACTGGTGCACCGTGTTGTAGTCGTACAGCTTCGGACGCCTTCCGTCAGGCGAACACGCACCGCGATACCCAAGGAAGTGCAAATCGGCCTCTCCAGGCGCGACCTCCTGGACCGACAATTCCGCATCATCCCGATGGACCGCCAGGAAGATAGGCTCCCAATAAAGCTCCATGTTGCTTGAGATTCGGAGGAATCGGTCGCCCGGCAGGATGTTTCCTGCAAGTTCGAGTGTCATCATATGGTTGAGACCCGCGATCTCCGTTGCTTCTCCATGACGCCCCAACGCGATGAGCATTTCCGCGCACTTGTATGCCACATGCAGATCTTTCGGATCGGCCTTGCGGACGGCCCGCAAGTGTGCCAGCGCCCGGGCCTTCGGCGCCGCCTCGTTCCGCCGGACCCGTTCGAGATTGACTGCATACCAGCTCATCCCGACGCTCGCCGGAAGGGCGAACACCAGCAGCGTCCGCAAGCTGAATTGCCACCAGCACCGCGTAGCTCCGATGACACACCCCCGACTGCAGCACAAAGAAAGGTGGCCTGTTTTGTTCCGGGCAAAACTCAAATTGGTTCGGCCTCCTTCAACAGTCGCCACCATTCCGCCGCGATCCCCAATCGAGACGCCCACGATTCGAGGTAGCCCAAATCGAGGGTACCGAATTGGACCTCGAAGACACGCAGCGCATCGGAGAAGTGCTTTTCACTTCCGCCCGAATCCTTGCACCACTTCAGCTTGGCCAGGATCGTGTCTTCTGGAGCGGAGAGCTTGATGGACATGCCGAACAGGCACTGGACCGTTTTTCTTGCGAACCGCGACTGGTCGAAAGGGCTGTCCGTGAGGACCCAAAAATCGACTTTGTCACCCTCCGCGACGGCGAGCAAATTGAACATCGAGCGGCGCCGGATGGCTTCGCGAATCGCGCTTTCAGCCAGATAGAATTCCGGCGGCGGAAAAGCCTTCACGAGAGGCGCGATCTGGTTTTCCTGGAGGGAGACGACCAGATCGATGTCATGCGTAGCGCGCGGTTCGCCTTGGACGCTCGTCGCCACGGACCCGGTCACGAAATAGTCGATGCCCAGCCGGTCCAGTGTCTGTACAACCGTCCTCAATAGTTCCTGTTGTGACATCGGGCGAGCCGGTCCAGATAGATGCGGTGCAGCTGCTCGTCGGTGGCATCCGGAAAGCGGTGTCCCAGGCCTTGAAGAAACAATGCCTGCGCAAATTCGGACAGCTCGAAGGCCTTGCGCAGCCGCTGCTCGGGCGACATTCGACGCAGGATCTGAAGGTACAAGCGGTGGTTCGGCCGCGGCTTCGGGTCAGCCATTGATCACTTTCTCCAGTGGCAGTTCGGGCGGCAAGCGGTGCGTCAGCTTACCGCTTCGATACCGTAAAGCCGGCAAAACCTGTGCAGCTGGCGGGCGTGGTTGCCGTAGAAGATCGCCTGGTGCATGCCCTGCACCTTGCAGACGTCGTCCACTTCGTTGATCGTCATTTCGATATTCGTGCGGCAGCCGCCCGGGGCCTTGGGATAGCAGCGGACGATCTTGCCCGAGTAGATGAGCATGCGGGGCTGCTCCCCTGACTGGTACAGCGCCATCGTCACCTCCTGGCCCGGCTTGAACAGTATTTGCGGCACGCAGCCCCAGCCGGCTTCGGCGTGGGTCCGCAGGATGTACGGCTCAGCACGCCCCTTCGGACCCAGCATCTTGGACGGCGCAGTGCAGTGAGCGCCAAAATAGTGGTTCTCGGTGGTGTTCATGGCGGCGTTCTGCTGGAACCCCGGCAGGCCCACGAGCTCCTGGACCAGCATCAAGCTCAGCGTGGCGTTCAGGTCCGCCTGGCAGCCGGCCGGGATACCTTCGTCGCGGAGCGTCATGAAGCCCATGCACGGCGGCACGTGCTTGCGCGGCTTACGCAGGCCCGGCAGGCAGTCCATCATCACCGCGTCGCCGCCTTCGGCCTCGACAACTCGCTTCAAAGCAAAGCATGCCCGGGCCGCGTCCACGATGTCCTTGGCTGACGGTTCGACGATCTCCTTGGCCCCCTTGTGGTAGGATGCGGCAAGCTCCTTGACCGCCTCATCGACCGGCGTCTCCTCGTACACCTGGTAGAACTGCTGGAGGGGCACGCTGCGTACGGTCGTCCCCAGGTGCGGCACCCTGGCCTCGCGCCGCTCGTCCCCTGCCAGGCGGACCAGCAGGCTGTCCTTCATGCGCCGGGCGGCCCGGATCATGGCCATCCCTTCGCGCACAGACTTCAGGTCATCCATGGCGCTGATCAGATAGACGCCGGTCCGCCTGTGAAGTTGATTGATGTGGCCCACGAGCAGCACGCCCAGCGTGGCTAGCACCACGGACGGAATGCCGGTCTCCTCGATGATCCGCACGACCTTCGGCCAATGTCCTTTCTTGAAGGGAACAAGCAGGAGACCGTCGGGCTCGGAGTGTTTCACCTCGGCGATGAAGCGAGCGACGCTTTCGTCCCCATCGAGAGGCTTCTGGTCCATCTGGATGTGCACCTGGAGGTCGCGGGCGATTTGCGCGATCTGATCGGTATAGGTGCGCTGATGCCCCTCGGCGTCGAAGCTGGAGCCCGGCCAGCTGAAGTAACCGGCTTTGCGCAGCTGTTCGCTGGGCGGATAGATGAACGCCCCACGGACCAGCGGCACGCGCCTTTTCTTCCCCCGGCACTCCGCCGGCGCGTCGGAAGCCACCAAGGCACCGCTGGAAAGCAATGTGGTCATTCCCGCCGCCGAGCCGACTGCCTGTAAGAACTCGCGCCGACCAAAGCAGCAACCTCCCCTACGACCCGATAATTCACACATGGCTTGTCCTCCCGTGCTTTCGGGTGCTGGACGGTTCCCTCACACTGGCCGCACCCGTGGGGTGCGTCCAGCCCATCAGGGCGTACCACAACAATTTTCGCCGATGCCGTGAACCCTTGCAAGTATTCCCGCTCGGCCGTGCCCTTCTGTCCAAGTGCTGTTCTTGAAACACCCTTGCGCGAGGCAAAAGTGTCGCTGTCCAATTAACCTTCAACCCAGACCGGCGACGACCAGGCGCGCTGGCCGTTCCGCTGTGTCAGGCGAACATGGTAACCCAAATTGCAAGTCCGGCTACGCGCATAGGTCCAAATGCTCCTTGATTTTCCGGGCGATTGCCTTGTAGCGTTGGCCGCGGCCAAGGCTGTCGATGGCGTGCTCCCACATCTTGCTGCGGAGCAGGTTTTGCAGCTGAGGAATGCTCGGCAGTCGAAGGTCCGTCTTCTCGCCTCTGGCTTTTGCATCAAGCTGTTCTACAGCAAGATGGGGCAGCAGGATGTAGGCGATCAGCACAAGGCAAAGGTATCTTTCAATGCCTCGGTACCGCAGCAGCTGGTAGTCGCCCAGTCCCAAATACTGCTTCGACATCTTGAAGAAAACTTCAATTCCCCAACGCACCAAGTAATGCGAAAGCACAGTTTTCGCCGACCAGCGCGTCTCGTTGGCCGCCAACGCAACCCAGCACGACTCCCCCC
>DQVB01000743.1 GCA_015661985.1 Planctomycetota bacterium
CCGGGCCCACGGTGCACGCGTCATAGGGTTCGATTTCGATCCCCAGCGCGTGGATCTGGCACGCGGGTTCGGTGCCCGGGCCGAAGACCTTTCCCGCGGCATCGATCCGGTGGCGGCGGCCATGGCCTTCACCGGCAACGTCGGCGTCGACGGCGTGCTGGTGGCCGCGGCTACGGACAGCCATGAGCTGATGCACCAGGCGGCCCAGATGTGTCGCAAGCGGGGACGGCTCGTATTGACCGGTGTGACGGGGTTGAACCTGCGCCGGTCGGACTTTTATGAGAAAGAGCTCACCTTCCAGGTCTCCTGTTCCTACGGGCCTGGCCGCTACGACCCGGCCTATGAACAAGAGGGGCACGACTATCCGATCGGCTTTGTTCGGTGGACCGAGCAGCGCAATTTTCAGGCCGTGCTCGAGTTGCTCCGCGAAGGACGCCTCGGTGTCGGGCCGCTCGTTTCCCAGCGTGTGCCTTTCGAAGATGCCCCGCGAGCCTACGATGCGATTGCCGACAAGTCGGTCATCGGTGTGATCCTCACCTACTCGGCCGCCGAAGCGGACAAGGGACAGGACGGGTGGCCGCGCGTGGTTGAACACCATGGGTTTCGCCGCCCGGCCGAGGCGGCCGTCTGCGCGGTGATCGGCGCCGGTGGTTTCACGCGGCGGACGCTCTTGCCGGCCCTCGCCAAAGCTGGCGCGCGGCTGAAGTGGGTGGCCAGCCGCAAAGGACTCAGCGCGGCTGCGGCAGCCCGAAAGTTTCACATCGAAAAGAGCACCACGGAGACGAGCCGTATTTTCGAAGACGACGAGGTCAACGCCGTGGTGATCGCCACGCGCCACGACAGCCACGCCCGGCTGGTCGTCGAAGCCCTGCGGGCGGGCAAGTCGGTCTTCGTGGAAAAACCCCTTTGCCTGAGCGCTGGGGAACTGGAACAAATCATCCAGGCGTACCAGCAAGCGCAGGTCGAACCGCGGCCCCCGATCCTCATGGTCGGGTACAACCGCCGCTTCGCACCCCTGGTGCATTCCCTGCGCCAACTGTTGGCCGGGCGCCAAGCGCCACTGGCCATGATCTTCACCTGCAACGCCGGCCCGCTCGCGGCCGATCATTGGATCCACGACCCCGCAGCCGGCGGCGGGCGGATCGTCGGCGAAGCCTGTCACTTTATCGATCTGCTCCATTTCCTGGCTGACCAGTCGCCCATCGTCCGCGTGGCAGCCCTCCGGCATGGGCCCGACGAACCGGCGAACCTGAACGATACCGTTTCAGTCACCCTGCGCATGGCCGACGGTTCCTTGGGCCAGATCAATTACTTTGCCAACGGATCCAAACGCTACCCCAAGGAGCGACTGGAAGTGTTTTGCGACGGCCGCGTGCTGGCCATCGACAACTTCCGGCGGTTGCGCTGTTACGGCCCAGGCAAGGGGTGCCGGCTGTGGACGCAGGACAAAGGGCACGACGAAGAAATCCGGCAGTTTATCGAAGCGGTGCGCAGCGGCGTCGCCTCGCCGATCCCTTTGGAAAGCCTCGTCCACACTACGCGCGCCACGCTGGCTGCCGTCGAATCGCTTCAGAGCGAAAAGATCCTGCGACCCGAAGACCTGTCCGCGTAGCCGCCCACCGGACGCCGCCGTGCAGGTAGGGCCCGCAGCGCCGCAGGCCGACGAGCGAGGGCGTATCGAGCGGCTGCGGCTCGCCCGTGGCTGGGTCGATACGCGCGCCGACATCCTGCAGAACGAAGGACCCCTCCGGCCGGCGCCGGCCCCTGTCGGTGTAGTACGGTGGCGGGTGGCAGGTGCCGCAGCCGGTTCGCTTGCTGAAGAATATCTTGCGGCCGCGTGCTACGGCGGGCTTCAAGCTCAGACGGCAGCTCGGCCGGCTGGAGCATCGACGTGCTGATCGGTAGCGTCGAGCCCGCCGGCGCGAACAGCCGAGCGGCAAACGAACCGTCCGGCTCTACCAGGGCAGCTACCGCATCGGCCGTCCCCAGGTTGATGATGCAGACCATTCTGGGCCGCGGATCGCCTGAGGCACCTGGCCGCCCGATTACCCAGCTCCAGCCATCGCCCTCCGCCGGCAACTCGATCCGGCCCGGGTCCGGCGAGCGCTCGACCCGCGGTCAACGCTCCGGGCGCCAAGCCAGCTCGTGCGGCTCTACAGGCCGGCCGGCGGCAGTCAGCGCAATCGCCAGCAGCCATCCACCGGAGCAGGAAAGGAAAGGCAGTAACAGCGTCGGCCTCCCCATGAATTGTCCTCGACGGCAACTATGCCTTGTCGCAGCCCGCCCAAAGCTGCCTTCCATCCGTTGCAATACGGTCGATCGATTCTCGCAGAACCGGCAGCGACGGGCAAATCACGCCGTGGCTTCGATTGATCCGCCGCTTGCGCCAACGCCCTGGAAGCCCCTTCGCCAAAGGCTCCAAACCACGCAGAGTACCACCCGAGACTGGCAGACCCTGAGATGCATCGCCCGCCAGGCCTGCCGGCCCGTTTCGGCTTGCTGGCCTCAAGTCGCGCCGGTACAATCCGCCGCGTGCGTGGCGGGGGGCGTCTGTTCGCTGTTCACGCCGCCTGCGGGCGGCAGCGAAACGGAATCAGTCGGAGGCCTTCAGCGAAGGAATGGAGCCTGTGCAAGCGTCGCCCACTCGGTCGGCCGCGGCTTGGGCCGATTCCAGTCGGCCGTCGAAGCCGGTCGGCGCGGTGTCGTGTGGCCGCGAGGGTCACGAACCGGCGGCTTCGCCCCGGTTGGCATCAGAGAGGGGAGTATGTTTTGCCGCTTTCCGCCGCTTTTGCCTGGACGAAGCCGCTCGGATGCAGCGGCACGGCGAAGCCTATGTGCGGAAAGGGATCCGCCGCTATTGGGCCACGTTCCGCATCTGCGCCAAGCTGGTTCGTCCGGGCGACGAGATCCTATCGGCCGGGGCAGGCGGTGCCTTCATTGAAAAGGCTCTCAGCCATTGGTACGGGGCCCGGGTGACTGCCGTGGAGTTTCCCCAAGCGGTCCAGGCCCACGCGTCCGATTACCGACGGTATGGGATCCGTGGGATGGGGGCGAACTTGGCCGCCCCCTGGGACCTGGACTTGGATGGGCCGTTTGACATGGCGCTCAGCTTCCAGGTGATCGAACACCTGCCCGTCCCGCCCCAGGAGCACATCGCGCCGCTGGCCGCACACCTCCGCCCGGGCGGCCATTTGGTGCTCAGCACGCCCAATTTCGCCCGCGCCTCAAACCTCGTTCGGCTGGCCATCGGCAAACCGCTTCTGGCCGACCCTCGCTTGGCCTTCCAGCCAGCCAGTTACGAGCGGGAGCATGTCCATCGGCGGGAGTACGTGGCGGAGGAATTGGTGGACGCCTTCGCCCATTGTGGCCTTGAGCACCTGGCCACCCACTACCATCTCAGCCTGGGGCCTTTCCGGACCAGCCCGCGGACGATCGCGCTGCGCCTGGTGTGCGCTGTCGTCCCACGGCTGCGAAACACCCTGATCCTCGTCGGCCGAAAGCGTTGAACCGGCCCGGTTGGCTCACCCCTGGCCGGCCAAGACCAGGATGACCCGGAGGGCCAAGCCTCGACTCAGGGCCGGCCCGGAGGTGACCCAGACGGGGCGGTGAGGCTGTGGTCGACGGGCCGCCTCCAGGGCCGACGGCAAGACCGGCCCTGCTAGAACCACCAGACTCCAGAACGGGGCAGCAAAAGAACCACGCCGCAACAGCTCGGCCGCCTCCGGGCCGGCCGTTCGACCTGGAACGCCACAAGCTACGACGAAGGAGATTGACGATGCACAGCGCCACTCGAGCCAAGTTGACCGTTTACCTCACTGTGGTCCTCGTCGCACTGCTTGCGGCGGCTCGTGCCGGCTCAGCCGCCGAGGGCGTGGGATACGCTGAGACCAAGACTGGCGGAAGGCCCCGACCCGCTGTGGCCGTGGACAACGTCTGTGCGTGGCCCAACCTGACCGTCCTGCCCGGCGGCACGATCGTGGCGACCATCTTCAACCAACCGAGCCACGGCAGCGTGGCGGGCGATGTGGAATGCTGGGCGAGCAGAGACAATGGCCGGACGTGGCAGAAGGTCGGCACGGCGGCTCCGCACGAACCGCACACGAACCGGATGAACGTGGCTGCGGGCCTGACGGCTGGTGGAGACCTGATCGTGATTGCCTCCGGTTGGTCGAACCGGTATCCTCCGGGCAGGACGGGACCAGCGTTTCGGGCCGGTATCCTGCATCCCTGGCTCTGCCGATCCTCGGACGGAGGCAAGACTTGGTCGATCGACAAAACCGGCTTGCCGGACCGAGCCCCCGACGGACATCGCTGGGTTCCTTTCGGTGATATCCTCCCGGGTGACGATGGCGTGCTGCGCGCGGCCGTCTACAGCTGGCCAGGCCGCCATCCGCGCAACGAGCGAGCCTGGTGCATTCAAAGCCGGGACGACGGAAAGACGTGGGGCGGCTTCACGCCGATCGACAAAGACAATCTCCGCAACGAGACGGCGATCGTCAACCTCGGGGGCGGCAGGTGGCTGGCCGCCGCGCGGTATTCCGCCCTGTATGGCTACGCCTCCGAAGACAACTGCCGGACGTGGCGCCCCTTGGGTCGACTCACCAGTCCGGGCCAGCACCCGGGCCACCTTTTGCGATTGAAGGACGGCCGCGTTTTGCTCTCCTACGGCAATCGCACCGGCACAGTGCATGGCGTGGAAGTGCGTGTGAGCAGCGACGAGGGCCGGTCGTGGAGCGCCCCGGTGCGACTGCTCGATTGGTGGGGCGACGGCGGCTATCCCAGCAGCGTACAGCTCGCCGACGGCCAAATCCTGACGGCCTACTACGCCGCCAAGATCGAAGGCCACACCCGGTACCACATGGGCGTGGTGATCTGGGACCCGGTCCGCTCGCTCGGGGCGGCCGAGTAGCCCGGTTGCCCAATCAACTTCCCCTTGGACCAGGTGACGGGCGGAGATAGATCTCCAGACGGGACCAGTGAAATCGACGCCTCCGGCCGCACGCGACCCACCGGCCGCGTCAACTCCTCGGCCAATGCCGCGTGGGGATGGGCCGTGCCCCGGAAGAGGGCCGACGGCTGGTCCCCGTGCAGCAGTACCTCAAAGCAGTACAGCTCAGACGTCCAGTCAATGGGTGAGAAGGCGGAATGACTACCCGTTTGCCACGCTGATGCCACCCGAAGCAGGGGCGGAGGGTCGTTTGATTCAATACACGCTGCCAGGGCAGCCGGTGTCGCCCGGGGGTGTGGGAAAGGAAGTCAACCGGGGCCTCCCGGGCGACACTTCCGCAGTCCGGCTGGTCCGATTATGATGGTAAAGAGGCTCAACTAGATAGCCAACGGTTCGTGTTGGACGGGCCAGAACGAGGGACTTCCGGTTTCCAGCGTGGGAAAGAGGATGGGCCTGCCGCAGGTAGTCATCGTGGGTCGGCCGAACGTCGGCAAATCTAGCATCTTCAACTGGCTCATCGGTCGCCGGCTGGCCATCGTCGACCCGACGTCCGGCGTGACGCGCGATCGGGTTTCACATCTGCTGGAGATCCACACCCGCTTCGTGGAATTGGTGGATACGGGCGGGATGGGGATAGACGATCCAGACCAGTTGACCGAACAGATCGAGCAGCAGATCGAAATGGCCATCGAGTCGGCCGACGTGATCTTGTTCGTGGTCGACACCCGCGCCAGCATCACACCCCTGGACGAAGAGGTGGCCCGGAGGCTCCGGTATGCCACCGTGCCTGTGTTGTGTGTCGCCAACAAGACGGACAACGACCAGTTGGAGCCCCAGGCCAACGAGTTCTACAAGTTCAACCGGAAGTTGATCCCCGTCAGCGCCGAACAGAACCGAGGCAAGTATGATCTGCTGGATGCGATCTTTGAACGCCTGCCGCCAGCCCTGGAAGAGGCGGAAGGGTATGAAGACCCGGTGATGAAGGTGGCCATCGTGGGCCGCCGCAACACGGGCAAGAGCACCTTTGTCAACACATTGGCCCAGGCCCAGCGGATGATCGTCAGCGAAGTACCCGGGACGACGCGGGACAGCGTGGACGTCCGCTTCGAGCTGGACGGGAAGGCCTTCGTGGCCATCGATACGCCGGGTTTTCGCCGCCGCCAGAGCATCGCCACCGACTTGGATTTCTACAGCTCCCACCGGGCCCAGCGGAGTATCCGGCGGGCGGACGTGGTCCTCCTGTTCTTCGATGCTCGCGAGCGGATCAGCAAGGTGGACAAGCAGCTCTGCGAGTACATCGCCAGCCAGTACAAGCCTTGCGTTTTCGTGGTCAACAAGTGGGACCTGATGGCCAGCATCATGCCCACAGAGAAATGGGTCACGTATTTGCGCGATACCTTCCGCACCATGTGGTACGTGCCCATCGCCTTCATCACGGGCAAGACGGGCAAGAACGTGAAGGCCCTGCTCAACCATGCCCAAATGCTCTTCAAACAGTCGCGGCGGCGCGTAGCCACCGGCCAGCTGAACCGCGTGGTGGCAGCTGCGCTGGAGAACAACCCGCCGCCGATGCACAAGAACCTGCGGCCGAAGATCTACTACGCCACCCAAGTGGCCGTTCAGCCCCCCACGGTCGTCCTGTTCTGCAACAAACCGGGCGCCATCCCACAGCCCTATCGGCGCTATCTGTTGGGTGTGTTCCGCGAGAAGCTCCCCTTCGGCGAGGTGCCCATCAAACTGTATCTGCGTAAGCGGCACCGCGAGGAAGTGGCCGGCGAAGTGGAGGCCGAGGAACAGCCAACGGCGTAGGTCCTTGGCTGCAAGGCCGGCGCCGGCGGCCTGCCGTGTGGCGGCAGTGGCCCTGACACGCCGCCAGGCCGAGGGGCTTCAGCCCACGGTGGCTCTCCCATGGCAACGCGCCAAGGTGTCCAACTGCTTTTCCCTCGGGGGCCGAGCCTGTGGTCTGTTGGCCCCGCGCGTTGAGACCAACATGGGCATCCATTTCACCGTGGCCGTGTCGGGAATCTATCGGATCGTCGACATGCGAGCTTCGGCCTCGGCAGAGATTATGTGGATATTTGGCTACAGTGAAGGGGACGAAGCCATATATTCCAGACAATAGGGTTCGCCCTGGTGGGCTGGCCCACCGGTGCGTTGAGCGTTCGCGCACCCGCCTTTTGGGGTCGGATACGGGTCCCAGCCTGTGATCGAGGCGGATGTGGCCGCTGGACGGCGGGCCAGACGGGGGATTGTGCCTACCGGGAGGGGCAAGCGATGAGCGAGTCACGGGCTCGGCAGGTCGACCTGCAACTGGACGGCGACGGGTTCTTGAAAACCATGTCGTCTTGGACACGTTCGATGGCCGTCGAAGTGGCTGAACGGAACGGGATCGGGCCGTTGACTGACGACCATTGGAAGGTGATTGCATTCGTGCGGTCCTCCTACCAGACCTACCGCACCGGTCCTCCTGTGGTGAAGATCGCCCGGCACACAGGTCTGAGCGCGGCGCAGATCTGTCGGCTTTTTCCCTGCGGGGTGGTCAAAGGCGCATACCGGTTGGCTGGCTTGCCCCGTCCTGCCGGATGCGCGTGATCAGGGTCGAAAAAGTTGAGAGCGGTTCATTGAAAGCTGGGGACGGCGAGCCAGGAGGCGCAGCAGAGCCGCAGCCGCCCGGTCGATGGGGCCATCGCGCACTCAAGGGCTACCAGATCCATGTCCTTTGGGATTGGCGCGTTTCCTTCACCGGTTCGGCCGGTGCTGGGCTGGTCTGAAAACGGCGCCGGAGGTGGCCCGTCCTGGTAAGGTGCCCTCGAGGCGAGGTGCGACAAGGGAGGAGAGCATGGAGATTGTCAAACTCATTGTAGGCGTGATTCTACCCTAAGTTGCCCTGGTGGTGTTCCTGGTGGGCATGGGATATCGGATTTACGTTTGGAAGAGCCTGGCATCCCCGCCCATGACGCTCTTTCCTGCTCCACCGGACGAAAAGGGCAACACGCTGAACACGATCCAGGAGGTGGTGTTGCTGAAGAGTCTTTTCAAGGGGGATCGCCTCTTGTGGGTGATCGCATGGGTTTTCCACGCCGTCTTACTGTTGATTTTTCTGGGGCACCTTCGGGTGTTCGTCAACGTGGATGCGGTGCTCATAGCCTTGGGGTGAGCCAGGAGGCGATCCACGCCATGTCCGGTACTGTGGGTGGGGCTGCCGGCGTGATCATCCTGGCATCCGCGGTCCTGTTGGGCGTACGTCGTCTGATGGTTCCGCGGGCCCGGGAGATTACGGGGCCAGCAGATTACCTCATCCTGTTGCTCATCGCGGCCATTATCATCACCGGCAACATCATGCGTTTCGGGCCGGAGCATTTTGATTTGGCCCTGACCCGCGCGTATTTCGGGACGTTGGCCATCTTCGGCAATCCCCTGGATGCCCCGGCCCTGGAGAACCGGGTGTTCCTCGTGCACATGGGGTTGGCTCTGGTCCTGATCCTGTGCCTGCCGTTCAGCAAACTTCTCCACTTCGGGGGCATCCTTTTCACGCACCAGTTGATCCGCCGACAGTGAAAAGGCTCTGTTGCGCCCTGGAATAGGGAGAAAAACCGAAACGATGTCTGACAACGACGTGAAGCAAGACGTGAAACAAACGGTGATCGGGGCGATCAAAGCCATTCGGAACGGGCCGCGGGCGATGCGGCTGTACCTGGAAATCTGCGCCAAGTGCGGCACATGCGCCACGGCTTGCCCGGTCTACTACGGGCGGGCCGAGAGGCGGTACAACCCGGCAGAGCGAACGGATATCATCCGCCGTCTGTACCGTCGCTACTGCACGCTCTCCGGCCGGTTGTTTGGTCCCCTGGCCGACGCCAAAGACCTGGATCCGGCCGAACTGGAGGAGTGGCGGAAGATCTTCTACGAATGCACCGGGTGCCGTCGCTGCGCCCTGTTTTGCCCCTTCGGAATCGATCATTCCGTGATCACACGTAAAGGCCGTGCCATCCTCGACAAGTTGGGTCTGACCCCTGAGACGATGAAGAAAGTCGTGGATATTTCGCTGCGCACCGGCAACACCGATGGGGCCGGGGAGGCGGCCTTCCGGGCGGCGATCGAATTCCTGGAAGAGGAGATGGAAGAAGAACACGGCGTGCCCATCAAGATCCCGATCGATCGAGTGGGCGCCGAATACTTCTACGTCCCGCCCTCCGGTGACATGCTGGTCAACCCCGAAGCCACCATGGGCATCGCCAAGGTCTTCCACGTGCTGGGCATGGCCGACCATTGGACCATGAGCTCCAAGTTCTTCGATGGCGCCAACTACGGGCTGTTCACGGGGAACGACGAGCACATGAAAACGGACAACAGGGCCTACGTGGAGGAGACGAAACGACGGAAGGCACGGGTCATGCTCATGGGTGAATGCGGCCATGCCCACCGGATCATGAAAATGATGATGGAAAAATCACGCTGGTGGGGTGATCTGCCCTTTGAAATCACCAATTGCATGCAGTGGACCGCCGAGCACATCCAGGCCGGACGGCTGGAATTGGACAAGTCGAAAAACCCGCAGCCGGTCACCTACCACGACCCCTGCAACTTCGGTCGCTCCTGTGGGATCACCGAAGAGCCTCGAATCATCCTCCAGGCCTCGTGCGCCGATTTCCGGGAAATGTACCCCAACCGGGCAGAAAACTGGTGTTGCGGCGGCGGCGGCCTGTCAGCCATGGACGACATCCACCAGTTCCGCATGGAGATCTCCGGCCGCAAGAAACTGGAGCAGATCCTGGCCACAGGCGCCACCAACGTGGCCACGGCCTGCTCGAACTGCAAACACCAGCTCACCCAGCTGATGGAGTATCACCAGCAACAGATCGAAGTGGGGGGCGTCCATGACATGCTCTCCCGCGCCATCCTGGTGGGCGGCAAAGCGGCCGAGCGGAAAGAGTACACTTGATACCCCGGTTGCAGAAAGCAAACGTAGAATGGGCGTTCTTGCCCGTCTATCACCGGCTCGACCGGCGGCTCCGGCCAGTGGGGCAAAAGTTACATCTCTTGTGACATCTACGATGCCCGGTTATTGTGTGTTTTGTCCCACTTGTGACGGACAGGAATGTCCGCGTCCCGCCCTGCCGGTGTGCAACGCTGGGGGGTGATACCGGGCACCCTGTGGGGCCGCGAAAGCCAGCTGGCCGCAGGCCCCCGGCGGCTGGTCAGATCAGGCGGGTGGTCAGATCAGGCGGGTGGTCAGATCAGGCGGGTGGGCGTACACTTTTCCTGCTGTGAAGCTCGTGCGCCGTGGCCGAGCTCGCATCCCGCGACTCATTTACAGTCGGCCAAGCATGAAGAAGACGCTCCGCCAGCTGCTCCTGCGGTCCGATTTCGACCGCGTTGCCCAGCTGGCTGAAAACAAAGGGCGCGTGCTCCGCGTGCTGACAGCCCTCAGCTATGACCCCGATCCGCTGGTGGTCTGGCGGGCCGTGGAGGCCACGGGGGCGGCCGCCGAACGGGTCGCTCGCCACAAGCCCGAGCGGGTACGTGAGCACCTCCGGCACCTCCACTGGTTGATCAGCGAGGAATCGGGGGGCATCTGCTGGCACGCCCCGGAGCTAATGGCCGAGGTGGTCCGCCGCCTGCCCGGCCTGATGGCTGACTACCTGCCCATCGTTCTGTGGCTGATCAAGGAGATGCCCGAAGAGGACTTGGCCCACTTCCGCCCGGGGATTCTTTGGGCCATCGGCAGGCTCGCCCCGGTGGCGGGGGAGACGCTCGACCAAGTGCTGCCCGCTGTGAAGGGCTGCCTCGATCACCCCGACCCCCAAGTCCGGGGGATGACCGTCTGGTGCCTCGGCCAAGCCCAATGCCTCGCCCCCCTGACCAATCACGCCGGCCTTGCCGACGATCCGGGAGAATTGGTGATTTACGAAAACGGGCAACTGCGGACCGTCACCGTCGGATCGCTCGTCCGCCGAGCCGTGGGTCCTTCGACAGCCTAATCGAAGACTGCCTTTCCAGCTGGCCTGAGGCTGCCTTCGGATTCCGGCCGCGGTAGACCGAAGGTGAGCAAAGACCGCGGGTCTGCGCGCGAAAAAAGCCAGAGTCCCGCGCCGGGGACTC
>DQVB01000168.1 GCA_015661985.1 Planctomycetota bacterium
CATAGCAAGGCTTTCCTTGGATTCCGACGGCTGTTCTCTCTTCGAGGAAGGAGCCGAACGAGGGCCCGTTTTGAGGTACGGAAGCTGCAAATGACCTGCGCTTGCCAGGTGACTCCGAAGCTGACCGACGGCCTGCTGGATCGCTCGGTGGCCTTTCTTCAACCGTACGCGGCCTGCCTGGGCCGTCCGGAGTAACGCCGCCATGCCGTGGTGTACGTGGAAGGCCTTTGCTCGGATCTCGATCGCAAAAGCGCCGAGGGGATCGCGTACCTGTACGGCGAGGATCGCCAGGGGCTGCAGCACTTTACGGGTCGCGCCTCTTGGGATCACCAGTCCCTGCTGGGAAGGTTGGCTTTCGAGATCGGCCGGAC
This sequence comes from Planctomycetota bacterium, assembly GCA_015661985.1. Classification (GTDB taxonomy): domain Bacteria; phylum Planctomycetota; class Planctomycetia; order Pirellulales; family Thermoguttaceae; genus SZUA-1497. The sequence continues at coordinate 372 of DQVB01000168.1, forward strand.
CTTGGGGCGAACCCGATGGTGTGATCATCTTTGACCCGTCCGGCTTGGTTTCGGCAGGCGCTGGACGAGTGGGGCGAGCGTTGCCTGTTGGGCGTTCCTTCGAACACATTGATGCGTGACCTGGAAATCGAACCGTCCGAGCCCGCGGGTCGAGGCCGGCGTGCGCGGCGGCCGTTCGAACATGTCCAGTCCCGGGCCGAAGGGATTCCGGCCGCTGCCTGGACGCATCACGAGGTCCTTGACGGGGAGAAGGGGCCGTTGGTTGTTCAGATCGTCAAGCGGCGTCTGGTGGCCAAGATCGATGGGAAAGTCGGGTGGAGGAAACGCTAGTGGTCATCCGCACTCGCGACGAAGAGGGGTCGGCGAAATACGACTTCTACCTGTCCGATGCGCCGCCGGAAACCTGGCTTTGTAAGCTGGCCTGGGTGGCTACAGCCGAACACCGGGTGGAAGAGTGCATCCAGCGGGCCAAAAGTGACGCCAGTATGGATAACTACCACGTTCGTACGTGGCGTAGCTGGTATCGCCATATGGCGTTGGCCATGATTGCCGTGTGGTTCCTCAGCCTGGAGACAACGCGGGCAAAAGGACGGCGGCCCTGACGGTAACCCGACTGACCCGGTGTTTGGCGAGTGTTCTGAATCACACGTGGAAGTGCGACGAGCCGGAGCGGATCTGTCGCCAAGCCACGCGTCTGTTGGTGCGTAACGAACTCGCCCGCCTCCACCACTACAAATCGCGTAACATCCTGCTACCAAGGATATAGCGAACGAACGTGTGGCTCCAACTGTCGACAGCACTGGTCCATACTCAGTCTGACAACAAACGCCCGGCACTGGACGGGGCGGGCACCGTACGCTGGCGCCACCCCCCCCACATCGGGGGGTGCAAAGAGGAGTCGCTGGCTGCTATGCTAGTCACGTGCGTAGCTGGTGGTAGTGGTGGCCGCGATGGGCCGTGGAGATGTCGCAGGCCGAATCCGGAACGAAGTTGTTCGACCGGTGGCGCGATGGGGACGAGGAAGCTGCGCGCGCTTTGTTCGCGCGCTATGCCGAGCGGCTCGGGCGTTTGGTGGAGCGGCAATTGGACGACCGGCTGCGGCGGCGGATCGATCCGGACGACGTGGTGCAATCGGTTTTCCGTTCCTTTTTCCGCCGGACGGCTGCCGGCGCGTACCAGATCGATCACTCCGGGGCGCTGTGGCGGCTGTTGGTACGGATCACATTGAGCAAGGTCCGGCGCCAGGCCGAGCACCACAGGGCGGCTAAGCGGGACGTGGCCGCTGAGGTCCATTGGCAAGGCTGCGCGGCCGATGCGGAAGCCATGGCCAAGGGCCCGACGCCCGAAGAAGCTTTGACCGTGGTCGATGAACTGGGATCGCTCTTGCGCCGTTTCCATCCCAGGGAGGCGCACATTGTGGCGCTCAGTTTGCGTGGTTACTCCCGACAGGAAGTGGCTGACCAGGTGGGTTGCAGCCGGTGGACGGTGCGCCGGGTGCTCGATCGGGCCGGGCACTCTCTCCAGAAGCGGCTCGAAACCGAGGATCTTTGATCGGCATCGGCTGTTTCCGACAGTGCAAACGCAAAACGGGCTGGCCGACCATGGACGTTTTGCTTGGTTCGTCCGGCCGTTGACGGCTGGGACCCGTCGTGTTGTGCTGTCGGGAGCCATTGGTCCGTCAGGGTGTTACACCAACCGCAAGGTGGCAACCCGTTGGGTCAGTGGCCCTGGGGACGGTCCTTGCGCGGTGACGGGCGCGCCGTGCGCAGGTGTTGTGGGTTCGTTTTTCGGGACCGACCGGCGGGCTGGAAAGCCCAACCTGCGTCGGTCGCTGCCGCCATGTAGGTCCGTCTCTCCGAGACGGACGTACCGCGTCTCGGAGAGACGCGGCTACGTCGTTACGTCGTTACGTCGTTACGTCGTTACGTCGTTACGGCCGCGTGGTTGCGGCCGCACGGTCGGATCAGGTTCGGTTGGGGTGGGTTCGAACAGATTGGCATCGGTGTGAGGGGGTGGCAGGACAATGGCGGAGCACGTAGGCGCGTGGCTTGAGGGAGTGGATGACCGAGCGTGGGCGGTGATCGGCGATGCGGTACGGCGATTGGAACGGGCCTGGGCAGTGGGCGAACCGATAGATTGGGCACGCCTGGTGCCCCCGCCGGGCGAGCCGCTGCGCCGGCGGGTGTTGGTGGAATTGATCAAGGTGGACCAAGAGTGCCGTTGGGCGCGCGGGGAGGGCCACCTTTTGGAGCAGTACTTGGCCCAGTGGCCCGAGCTGCAAGGGCATCCGGAGGTGGTGAGCGAGCTTTTGGAGGCGGAGTGCCTGACGCGTGCCCTTTTTGGGGCGACGCCGGGCGCCGCGGAGCTCCAGCGGCGTTTTCCGGGGATTTGGCAACATGTGGACTTGGATGCCGTTGGCGCGCTGGCCGATCGAGAGGAGAAACGTGTGCGGCCCACGGGCGATACACCTTCGGCTGGCCTGAGTCGCACCGAGCCTCTTACCGTTTTGCCCTCCACGCCCCGGGTCGGTCAGCGGTGGGGTCGCTACGAAGTGCTGGCGCTGGTGGGCCGCGGCGGCATGGGGACGGTTTACCGGGCCCGCGACACGCGGCTGAATCGGGAAGTGGCGTTGAAGATCCCGCACATCGATCCCCAAACGGAGCCGGAGGTGATGGCCCGGTTCGTGCGGGAAGCTCAGGCGGCTGCCGGGGTGGATCATCCGAACGTGTGCACCGTGTTCGACGCCGGGCAGATCGAGGGTGTGCCATACCTGACGATGCGGTTGGTGAAAGGCCCGTCGCTCGATGCATGGCTCGAAGCCACAAAAGCCGACTCCCCACTGATCGCCCGGGTTGCTTTGAAGTTGGCCGGGGCGCTGGCCAAGGTTCATCAACGGGGGATCCTTCATCGCGACTTGAAGCCGTCCAACGTGTTGATGGACGGGGATGAGCCGCTGTTGGCTGACTTCGGTTTGGCGCAGCCGGGACAGCAGCCGCCTTCCGGCGCCATCCCGTCGGGCGCGAAGCGGCCGGCCGGATCGGCGGACGGGGCTGGCCGTTTGACGGCATCCGGCCAGTGGCTGGGGACGCTGCCGTACATGTCGCCGGAACAGATCAAAGGCCAGCCGGCCACCTTTCGGAGCGACATTTACAGTTTCGGCGTGCTGCTTTACAAGCTGCTTACCGGACACGTGCCTTTCCAGGCGCCGGCCGAAACGTTGGTCCAGCAGATCGTCACCGCGGAGCCGGAGCGCCCGTCCCGATTGGCCGATGGCGTTGATCCGCGGCTGGAGCGGATTTGTTTGAAGGCGATGGCCAAATCGCCGGAGGACCGTTTCCGCTCGGCCGAAGAGCTGGTCCGCGCGCTGGAACGCTGCACCCACAGGCCATCGGGCTGGCCGAGGCGGTTGGTGCGACGTCTTGCGGCGTTCGGGCTGAGCGTGCTCCTGGTGGTGGTCGGCGGTTGGTTTGTTCTGAAGACGGGTCATGGCACGCTGAAGATCGAAGGTCCCCCGGGCTGGAGGATCCTGATCGACGGACGGCCCGCCGCCGCGCTGTCCACGAGGCCAGGAGAATACCGGCTTCGCGCCCCCGTGGGGTCTCACCGGGTGACGATCCGCCGGGGGACCGTGGAGCGGAGTGTTGCTATCAAGATCGGCCGGCGCGGCGCCGTGGGCCATGCAACCCTTGTGCCCCCTCCGCCGAAGGTGCTTTCGCCGCTGCAGGCCGGCGAAGAAAGGCTGTTGAGCTTAGCGGGCCCAGATCGGATAATCGAGGTGACCGGTGCGCTGCCATCACCGTTATGCATCGCCGCGGACGGCCTCAAACTGATGGCCTATTGCGACGACCGCGAGTTTCCAAAGATGGTGGACCTCGCCTCCGGCAGATCGCTGGGGCCAATTCCTTTCGACCCACCGCCCGAGGCACCGCCGGACAGGGCGTACGCACATCGGGGCCAGGTCCTCTCGGCCGACGGCCGCTACCTGTACGTAACGACCTATTACTCCCGCAGCGTTTCGCGCGTCGACTTGCGCAGCGGTCCTCCTCATAAGGCCGTACACCTCAAGCTCAGCGATCGAACCGATCATGTGTGGCCAGGATCAGTGGGTATCACCCCGGACCGGAACAAGCTCGTTGTACTGATCGGGACCGACGGCCGTTCGAATGATTTGCAGAACGATGGGGTTTCCATCGTCCGCATCGACCGAGGCAAACGGTTTGAACGGGTCGCCGAAGTCCCGCTTCCGGACGAACCCCAGAACCCAAACATTGCCTTCAGTGGGGACAGCCGGTTCGTTTACGTGGCCACCAGGCAGAGGCAATCCAGCTCGCCGGTGATTTATGAGATCTCATTGAATCCGCCTTATGAAATCACCCGTGCCTTGCCCATTGGGAAATGGTCGCTTTCCGGCATTGCTGTGGCCAGCAGAGACCGGCGGCTGTTCATCAGCGACGAATCGGCCGGGGCAATCCACGTTGCGGAGCTGGAAACGTTCCGGATCTGCGACAGCATCGCCCTTTTCGGCAACACGCCCGGACCACTGGCGTTGAGTCCCGACGGAAGCGTATTGGCTGTGCTCTGCCCGGCCAACGGGAAGCTGTTCTGCATCGATCCCGCCACGGGATCACTGCTGGGCGGCGCCGGCGGATTGAGGATGTCGCTGGAGGTGGCTTTCGCCGGCCCGCAACAACTCGTCGTGTCGTTCGCCAGAAACCGCCTCGCTGTCCTCAGCCTTGGCACCCTATTGAGTCGCATCGTGTTTGCCTCGGACCGGGCGGGCGGCAGTCACCAGCTGTACGTGATGGGCTCGGACGGAAGTACCGTCATGCGGCTGACGGACGACACTTTCGATTATCGCTGCCCGCGTTGGTCTCCAGACGGTCGGCGGATCGCCTTCATTTGCAACCGCGGCGGCGGGAAGGTCGGCCTGATCGACCGGGATGGCAGCAATCTGCGGATCCTCGATAGCACGGCGCCTGCTGCGCCAACCAGGCAAGCCCCCCTGGACTGGTCGCCCGACGGCCGCCAGCTGGCTTACGTGGCCCGTTCCGAAAAGGCCGTCCACGTGGTGGACATCGAGAGCGGCCAGGTGCGGACATTGCTGAACGGTCCGGTGGGGCCGGACGGACCAGATGGACTGCGATACTCCACCTATCGGTCCCTTTCCTGGTCTCGATCCACGGGACGGATCTTGTTCACCGCGCAGGATCCAAGTTGGGCGCACCATCAAGATGTTTTCGCGGTGGAACCGGGAACCCGGGGCGTGGTGCCACTAACGCGCAATCCGGCCAAAGCGCCGTTTTTCACGAGTCCGTCCGAGGCGCCCGATGGCTCGTGTGTCGTCGCGGTGCGCCACCAGGGCGGGATCGTGCTGGAGGGCAAGCTGGTACTCATCGAAGGCCCGCGCCGACAACGACCGGTGTACACTTGCGATCTTCTTGTGCCGGCCAATCCACGCTGGTTTCCTGACGGAAGTCGCATCGTGTTCACAGCCGGCCCACCGGCGCAGCGGCAGCTCTACTGGATTCGGCCCGACGGAAGCGAACTGACGCAACTGACCGTCGGCCGCTGGAACGACCGGGAACCCGACGTCTGGGCCCCGCCGCCGCGCCCCGCGAAGCAGCCGACAGCTGCGGTACCCTGGATTCCCACAGAGGGGTTTTCGATCAATACTCTCGGTGCGGAAAGGGCGGAAAACAGGGGTCTGCTGTTCCGGAGGTGACAGGGCGTGGCTCAACTGATCGTGAGTCGGCTTGGGTTGGGCTGGGGCCTCGATCTGGATTTTCCCACCACCAGCGTTTCACGGCGAGGACGCGCTAGTGGAGAAGCACTACCCACGTTGCAAACCCGCATTGTAGGATGGGCATTCCTGCCCGTCGTAGACGGGGCGAGCCGAAAGAGAGGGCCAGTGCCAGACCTCACA
>DQVB01000532.1 GCA_015661985.1 Planctomycetota bacterium
CAAACACGATAGCAGGCGCTACCACGAAAGTAACAAGCAAAAGGCAATATCCTAATGTGCGTCGCATCGTTCGATTACCTTGGTGATCCTGCACGCACGTCCTCTGACGCCTACTCAATCGCGCAATGCTGCAACGAGGAACAGGCGCAGGGAGGGCGTCGGCTGTCAGGGCTAGTTGGCGCAGTGACCAGCTTCCATGGCATTGGCTGCATCGTTCCCGACATGTTCGGTGGTGTCACTCTTTCCAGCCGCGGACTGGCTCTTCGCATCATTATCACTCAACGTTCCCGTCTCGTCGCCATCGCGCCGTGGCTAAAGGCGCGAGTGGCCCAGGGGGCAGCCCTCGTGGGCGTGCCACGCTCTTTGCCGGCTGAAACAGCCGCATGGCCGGCAGCGCAAGTGGCTGTGACGTTCGGAGGGCTGGCAGGCTTTAAGCCTCGCGGCGCGCGTCTGGCGGCTGACCGTGTCGAAGCCTGAAGCAACGGACTTGGCCAGCGATCGACCCGCCGTGTAGCCCATCCTCAGCGCGCTCGCGCGTCTTGTCGGCGCATGGTTCGCCCCCTCTCCCGCGGGTCGCTGGCGCGTTTGTCCGGCAATTGTGAAACGCACCGGTCGCCCACGATCCGGAGGACAGGGCTGGGCTGAGGGGGGTGCCCAACCGTACGGCTGGTGAACGCATATGTCCTCGTCCCCCTGGCGCAATCGTTCCAAACACCCGCCACGGGCGGCTGAGTCGGGGGCACGCAGTCGCTGATACAGCTCCACTGCGGCCTGGGCCAGCCGGATCGCTTCGTGGCGGTGGCCTAACTCGTCGTGACAGATGGCCATCGCCCAGGCGAAATCGGCTTGGGCCAGCTCGTCCCCAAGCTGCCCAGCCAAGCGAATTGCCGCCTCGTAGTACCCCAACGCCCGATCGGGCTGGCGCATCCTGGCGTACACCGCCCCCAGCTCGCGGAGCATCATCTTTTCGCCGAAACAATCCCCATCCGCCCGGGCCCACTCCAACACCCGCTGGAACGTCTCCACCGCTTCGCTGAATCTCTCGCAGGCAAAGTAGCCCGTTCCCAGCGCGGCCAGTGCGTCGTACTCCAGTCGAACCTCCCCGGCCTGGTGTGCCAAGGCAATGGCCTGTTCCAAGTGGCCCACGCCCACGTCCGCTGGGCCGTGGTAGACCAACACGCTCCCCAAATCGGTCAGTGCCACGGCCTGGTCGGCCAACGTGCCCGTGGCTCGGGCCGCGGCCAACCTCTTCTCGGCCTCCTGGCGGAGCTCGTCCGGGGAACCTGAAAGCTGTGCCACTCTTTTCGCCGCCGCTTCAGCACTCGACTCGTGGCCTTGTTGCCGCGGGGCTTCCGAGTCCGGCGCATGCGCCCGCACTCCGCAAACCAGGAACAGATTCTTCCCCAGCCGCCGCACATCTTTCGCTTCCGGCCAATGCGTGTTGATCTGTTCTTGGTCGCAGGCGATGTTTGCATCCTTGGACCAGACCAAGAGCAGATCCCTGCGTTTGGGCCCGATGGGTCTTGCCGGCCGGCCGTCCGGCGTAAGCCAATCGTGCCCCACGGCTCGGGGCCGAAGCCATCGCGACAGTCTTTCCCACAAAAAAGCCCGTTTGTGCTCAAAGGGCATCAGCGCCGCCGGCACGGCGCACAGCCCTCCCCGTTCCTCGATCCCAGCTGCCGGAAGATCAGCGATCCGCTCCCAGCGGGGCACGCGGCCCTCCTTTCTCCCTCCGACCCACAACACGATCCTCCCGGGGCCGGCAGCCGGTTCAGGCACGACCTCGTCGCTGAGGCCAAAATGGTCTGCCTCAGGAAAACGCATCACGCCTCACAATTCTCGCTCGACCGTGGTACGGGGGAGTCCGGTCATGTTGCTGTCCCGGTTGTCGTAGCCCAGCTTGGATACCCACTCGCCCGGATCGCTCTGCCCGATCAGCCTGCGCTGTGCGACATTCTGTAGAGTGGCCTAGGTGCTGCCCTCAGTCTGTCAGGAAGCTGCAGACATGAACAGCCCGTCACCAGTATGTGCAGACGTAGACCCATGACCTGTGGTACGTCTGGCGAGTTGTCTTTTTCCTCGGTGTTCTGCGTCGATGTGAGACCCCTCATCAGTCGCCGCTGGTGTTCTCATGCCAATCCAAGACGTACGCAAACATTGCCAACACAGGAATCACATCACGATCGGCGCGGTGGATCCAATAGACGTACGAACACGAAGTGGGCTGGTCCGCTCGAATGACACACTCCCCGGTCGGGTCAGTAACCCGGTACTCGCCGAAAGAGGGGACCCTGAAGACGTAGTCGAAGCGGTACTCACGCTCTGGTTCGTCCAACATCCTCGCTCTCGCCAAGCGAAACAGGCGCAGCTCGTCCTCAATTTTCTTCGGCCATTGCCACGGCAAATGTATTACTTTGCCAACCGCGTACTCAGCCACGTCCCTGTGTTCGAACAGCGTCGGACGTCCCGGGTAGAAGATGCGCTTCAGCAGTCGGCGCCAGATACCTTCGGATCGCAGCCGACTCAGAGGAGAGTCTGTCCGGGACATGAAGCCGTTGAAGTGTTTCGCCCACACGTGATACCCTCCCATGCGCCTCTTCATCAACAGGAGGGGTCTTCCCCCATGCTTGGGGGACGTAATCCGAGTCCAGCCGACCCAAAAGCAAAACGAGCTGCTGCCGGCGCACTCGACGCCAATAACCTCGTCCACCCCTACGAAATCGTAAGTTACTTTACCCACGTGACCCATAGACGCCACAGCCTCCCAGGGGATTTAAGCATCTGCTCATCGAGCGATTTGGATCGTCCCAGAATACCTGATGCTGGTGTACATGCGGCCGAGCCCTACTGCCGTGGTACTAAAGACGTGTGCCGTGACGGCCAACGCGCCCGGCCTTGCGGCCTCGCTGCTTGTCGAGAACATCTAAAACATAGGCAGCTGCGCCTCCCTGAATGGGAAGGAAACTTTATACTCATGCCGCCGCACGTGCCGCGGGAACATCGGAGGAAGCTCCCAAGCGACCCGCCCATAAACCGCGCCGCTGACCACCCACTCGCCTGAACCAAAAACATACTTGAACGAGCCCCTAACGCCGACCTCCGCGAAGTGCTTCAGTGTTTTCTCGAGTTTGGGTATTGTCCACCGCAGGCCGCCGAAGGGCGAGAAGCTGAAGTGACCGCCCCACTCTAGAAGCCTCTTCGGACGCACACATGCCTCGCCGAAAGCCTCCAAAGTGCCCGTGGCGCCGAAAACTGGCTTCGCCAAAAGAGTACCCGTTCACGGGTGGGGGTTGCCCCCCCCACCATAAGGGAGTGTACATCCCCACACTCTGGTGAGTCTATCAAGCCGATGTGGCCTGTCAAGCCGCTTGGGCCACAAATCTGGAAACGTACCGAGGCATCGTACCG
>DQVB01000632.1 GCA_015661985.1 Planctomycetota bacterium
CGCAAGGCCCGCTGCTCCCCGCTCGGAGCCCGTCGAGCACGGAACGGGCCACCATGGGGAAAGCCGCAACATCCCCACAGACCATTATAGACGTGTCCGTTCCGGGCGGAGAAGGTCCTTCCGGGCCGCCCCCCTTCAAAAGGTGCAGCAATGACCAGAATGGAACAGTACCTGGACGAGCATCGCGGTCGATTCGAAGAGGAATTGTGCCAGCTGTTGCGGATCCCCAGCATCAGTGCTGACCCCGGGTGTAGTCAAGACATCCGCCGCGCCGCCCAATGGGTGGCCGACCGACTGGGTCGCTTGGGCCTGGCCGCCGAGATCATCGAAACCTCGGGCCACCCGCTGATTTACGCTGAATCGGAACCCGTGGAGGCCGCGCCCACGGCACTGGTTTACGGCCATTACGACGTTCAGCCGCCCGACCCGCTGGATCGCTGGATATCCCCCCCGTTCGAGCCGCAAATCCGAGACGGCAGCATCTATGCCCGAGGGGCGACGGACGACAAGGGCCAGATGCTGACCCACATCCTGAGCGTCGAGGCATGGCGGGCCACCCAAGAGCGATTGCCGCTGAATCTGCGGTTCATCATCGAGGGCGAAGAAGAGGTGGGCAGCTCCGCCTTGGCCACGTTCCTCGATGAACATGGGGACCGACTGGCTTGCGACTGCGTCGTGATCAGCGACGGGGCCCAGTTCGGGCCGGGACAGCCGGCAATCACGTATGGGCTGCGGGGGATTGCCTACTACGAGTTACGGCTGCAAGGCCCCCGCCGGGACCTGCATTCCGGCTCTTTCGGCGGCACGGTGACCAACCCGGCCAACGCCTTGACGCGGATGCTCGCCGCCTTGAGCGACGCCGAGGGGCGCATCCAGATCCCGGGTTTTTATGACGACGTGGTGCCGCTGAGTGGCGAGGAGCGCAGGCGTCTGGCCGAGTTGCCTTTCGACGAGGATCGGTTTTACCGTCAGCTCGGGGTCTCGGGCGGGATGGGCGAGGCTGGCTACACGGTGCTGGAACGGCGCTGGGCTCGGCCTACTTACGACATCAATGGTCTGACGGCCGGATACCAGGGTGACGGCGCCAAGACGGTGATCCCGGCCTCGGCGGCGGCCAAGTTCAGCTTCCGTCTGGTGCCCCACCAAGACCCGGAGAAGATCTCACGCGGCCTGGAGGCCTTCCTGCGTTCGCTCTGCCCGCCGGGTATCCAGATGGAGCTGGTCGTCCACCACGGCTCACCGGCCACCGTGGTTTCGTTGGACAGCCCCTACATTCAGGCTGCGGCCCGGGCGATCGAAGCGGCCTTCGGCCGGCCCCCCGTCTACACTCGGGAAGGCGGATCGATCCCTATCGTGACGGCCTTCCATCACAAACTGAAAGCCGATACCCTACTGCTCGGTTGGGGGCAGGATGACGACAACGCGCACGCGCCGAACGAGAAGTTGTGCCTGGCCGATTTCCACCGCGGGATCCGAGCCAGTGCCCGGTTGTGGGAAGAATTGGGCCGGCTGGGGAAAGATTCTCGGCAAGCGTCGCGCCCACCTGCCTCCTGACTCGCCCGGCCACGCCCGGACGGCTGGGCACCTTTGACCGTAAAGGCTGGCCCCCGACCCCCCAACTTGACCGGGCCACACTGCTCCAGTCGAACCATCAAGCTCCACAGGCCATCCACCACCATGCTCGACAGGAAATTCATCATTGAAAACGTGGACCTGGTCCGCCGGAACTGCAAGAACCGTGGCGTCGAAGTGGACCTCGACCGCTTCGTGGCCCTGGAAAACGAGCGGAAGCGCCTCCAGGCCCAATGGGATGAGTTGAACCGGAAGGCCAACCAGGTTTCTCGGTCGATCGGCAAGGCCAAAGACGCGGCCGAGCGGGAGGCCGGAAAGGAGGAAGGGCGCCGACTGCGGGAACAGGCCGCCGCGGTGAAGGCCGAATTGGACGGCGTGATCCAACAGCTGGAGGCCATCGGCCGGTTGATCCCGAACCTCTCACATCCGGATGCACCAGTCGGCGCGGACGCGACGGCCAACCGGGAGCTGTTCGTGGGCAAGACGCCGAAGCCCCAGTTCGACTTCCCGCCACTGGACCACGTTCAGTTGGGCGAGAAGCTGGGGCTTATCGACTTGGATGGCGGCGCCCGTGTGGCTGGCCACGGCTTCTATTTCCTCACCGGCGACGCTGTGCTGTTGGAGCTGGCCCTGCAGCGTTACGCCCTCGAGCTGCTCATGGCCGAAGGCTTCACCCCGGCCATCACGCCCGACCTGGCTCGCAACGAAATCCTCGACGGGATCGGCTTCATCCCCCGCGGGCCGGAAACCCAGATCTACAGCATCGAAAACACTGACCTGAGCCTGATCGCCACCGCTGAAATCACCTTGGGCGGGCTGTTGGCTGGCCAAACCCTGGAGGCGGAGCAGCTGCCCATCAAGATCTGCGGCATCAGCCACTGTTTCCGCACGGAAGCCGGGGCCCACGGACGGGCCACGCGGGGGCTGTACCGCGTGCACCAGTTCACCAAGGTGGAGATGTTCGCCTTCACCCTGCCGGAACAAAGCGACCAGATGCTGGAGGATATCCGCGACCTGGAGTGCCAACTGTTCGACGGATTGGGCATTCCCTACCGCGTGGTCGATACGGCCACCGGAGACTTGGGTGGACCCGCCTACCGCAAATACGACCTGGAAGCGTGGATGCCGGGCCGCGGCGAGTACGGGGAGATCACCAGCGCCTCGAACTGCACCGATTACCAGGCGCGGCGTCTGGGGATTCGCTTCCGCCGCAAAGGAGAAAAGGGAACCTGCTTCCTCCATACGCTCAACGGCACGGCGGTTGCGATCAGCCGCACCCTGATCGCCATCCTGGAGAACTACCAGCAACCCGACGGCTCGGTGATCATCCCCTCCGTGCTCCGCCCGTGGGTGGGTAAGGATCGCATTGCCCCCCGCCGTTGAGATCCAGGACGACCGCGCCCATTCGTTTGTGCCCGCCACAAGGGAGGGGGCCGCGGCCGCCCGACGTCGTCGTTTCCTTGATCGAGCTTGGAAACCTCCCGAGCCGCCCCCCGTAGCTTGGCTCAGGAGAGCCGGGCTACTGCGCCCGCCCGGCCATCGCCTGGCCTTGGCCGCTTCGTCGAGGGGCTCTGCAGCTGCCGCGTGCGACGAAACCGGCAGGAGCCGCTACCCGGTCAACCCCGGGTTTTGAACTCTCCAGCCTCGCCTTCCCGCGCAGCTGGGCCGCCGTCTTGGCCCCCAAACCAGACGGTGGATTTTCATCACGCCGGGGGGTGCCCCCCATTTGTGCTTGACGGGTGCTGGCCGGCGGGCCTAAAGTACAAGGTTTGGGAATGCTCCAGGTCAACGTGCCGGGAGAGGCACGGGGCGAGGCGCCAGGGCTGGCCGGGCCGCTGGATGCCCAGAGGGCTCGAAACCATGTGAACGCGAAGTGAAGCGAGGGGACTGCGCGCATGCCGGGCACCTGCGTGATAGGCCTGCAATGGGGTGATGAAGCCAAAGGCAAAGTGGTCGACCTGCTGACCGACCAGCATGATATCGTGGTGCGATATCAGGGCGGGGCGAACGCTGGCCATACGGTGGTCACGGGTGGCCAGAAGTTCAAGCTGTCGCTGATCCCCAGCGGCATATTCCGGCCCCATGTGCAGTGCGTTGTTGCCGGGGGCGTGGTCATCAACCCCCAGGCCCTTCTGGAGGAGATCGATGGCCTCAAACGAAGAGGGGTCACGGTGGGCAAGAACCTGATGGTCAGTGACCGAGCCCATGTGATTTTCCCTTGGCACTTGGAAGAGGATCGGCTGCTGGACGATTGCACGGGGGGCGAAGCAATCGGCACGACGCTGCGGGGCATCGGGCCCTGCTATCGGGACAAGGTGGGCCGTTCGATGGCCATCCGGCTGGGGGATTTGTACCAGAAGAACCTGCGGGAACGGATCCGCCGGATCGCGGAGGCCAAACAACGGATGCTGGCGGCCTTGGCCGACGGCGCTGCGATTGACGCCCTGGACGGCGAGGCGATCTACCAGCGCTACGCCGAGTATGCTGAGCGGTTGCGGCCTTACGTGGCGGACACCACGACGTACTTGCTGGATGCGGTGGACCAGGACCGGCGGATCCTGTTCGAAGGGGCCCAGGGGACGTTGCTGGACATTGACCACGGGACTTTTCCTTTCGTGACCAGCAGCAACAGCTCGGGCGGTGGGGTGGCGGCCGGCTCGGGTGTGCCGCCGCGGTACGTCACAAAGGTCATCGGGATATTGAAGGCCTATTCGACCCGGGTCGGTGGCGGCCCGTTCCCTACGGAGCAGGACAACGAGATCGGCCAGCACATCCGCGATCGGGGGGATGAATACGGCACGGTGACGCGAAGGCCGCGGCGGTGCGGTTGGTTCGACGCCGTGGCCGCTCGTTACACGGCCCGACTGAGCGGCGCGGACGTGTTGGCTGTGATGTTGCTGGATGTGCTCAGCGAACTGCCGGAGCTGATGATCTGTGTGGCCTACGAGCTGGACGGGCAGCGGATCGGGCATTTCCCCAGCCAGGTGGATGCCGTGCGCCGGGTGGTGCCGATCTACGAGACGCTGCCTGGATGGCGGCAGGAGATCACCCACGTGCGTCGGATGGACGATCTGCCCGAAAACGCCCGGCGGTACTTGGAGCGGATCAGCCAACTGGTGGGCCGGCCCATCGAAATCGCCTCGGTGGGGCCGGACCGGGAACAGACGATCTTTGCGAGCGAGTGAAGACACGGCGCAGCGATGTGCGAAGTCGCCCCTTCCAGGGCCTCTGAAAAACTGGATATCCCGCCTGAACGGTTTCCTCGCCACATCGCCGTGATCATGGACGGCAACGGCCGATGGGCCCAGCGGCGCGGATTGCCGCGCATCGAGGGGCACCGGCACGGCGTGGCCAGCGTGCGGCGGATCACCCAGCAGTGCGCCCGGCTGGGGCTGGAGCAGTTGACCCTGTTCTGTCTGTCCAGCGAGAACTGGAAGCGGCCCCAGGCCGAACTGGATTTCCTCATGCACTTGCTGGAACAGTACATGGTCGAGGAGCGAGGGACCATCCTCCGCCAGAACATCCGGGTCAGCGTGATCGGGCGCCGCGAAGGTATCCCCGCAGCAGCTTTGCGGGAGATCGACAAGACGATAGAAATGAGTCAAGCCAACTCGGGAATGCGTCTCTGCTTGGCCATCAACTATGGCGGCCGAATGGAACTGGTCGACGCGGTGCGCCAGATCGCCGCTCGAGTGGCGGCCGGGCGGCTCCAGCCGGATCAGATTGACGAACAGACCCTGGCCGCCTGTCTCTATACCCGCGGCATGCCCGACCCGGACTTGCTCATCCGTACGGCAGGGGAAATGCGATTGAGCAATTTTCTGCTGTGGCAGATCAGTTACGCTGAACTCTGGGTCACCCCCACCTGCTGGCCGGAATTCGACGAACAGCACCTGCATCAGGCGATCCGTGATTTCGCCGCCCGAGACCGGCGCTTTGGCGGATTGAGCCAATAGATAGTGGTGGTCTGGTCCGAAGCCATTCGCGGCGCGGCGGTTTGGCGCCACCGGCGCCGGGCTGATACAAAGGAGGCGTGACAAAACAAGTTGACCCAGGCATTGTGGTGCAGCCGTCCGGGCTGCTGGGAATTGCAGGCGGGACGCCGGTACCACAACGACCGAAGACACGGCTCCTGAGCGCCAGGGACATACGAGCGGCCGGAACCTGGCTCTGCCCCCTGTTCCGCCCGCCTGGGCCCGGGCTAGACCTTCGAGACGATCCAACCCACCGCGCTTGATCCATGCTCCGCTGGCGATTCTTCCTTGGTACGGTTCTGGTGGCCGCCCTGTTGGGATTGTTCTGGCTGGACCACGCGGCCTCGCTGCCCGGCCTGGCACTGATGCCCGTGCTCGTGGCATCCGTGGTCCTGGGGACCCAGGAGTTGTTGGGGCTGCTGCGAGCCGGTGGGCTGGGGCCGGGCGCGGTGACCGTTTACGGGGCGAACCTGCTCGTGGTGCTCGCCCCGTGGCTGGGCCCGCTGGCAGTCCAACTGGCCGACGAGGCCGGCCCCGGGGGCATACCTTCTGGGGCGGGCGCCGGTGGCCTTTGGATCGCGCTGGCCATGGGCATTGGGCTGGTGGCGCTGTTCGCGGCCCAGATTCGCCGCTTCCGCGCCCCGGACACCGCGGCTGCCAACGTGGCTGGAGCCGCCTTGGCCATGGTCTACCTCGGTCTGCTGCCCGGTCTGCTCGTCCAGCTCCGCATGGACTGGGGAATCGCTGCCTTGGCTTCGCTACTGATCATCGTCAAGCTGGGCGACACCGGTGCCTATGCGGCCGGAAAGCTGCTGGGCCGCCACAAGCTAGCCCCCGTCCTCAGCCCGGGGAAAACCGTGGAAGGCGCTTTCGGCGCCCTGGTGGCTTGCTGCATCGGGGCGTGGGCCACTTTCCAGTGGCTGGTGCCCGCCATCACCGGCTCACCTCCGTGCTCGGGCATCGGGTGGCGAGCCGTCCTTTTCGGCGCGGCCCTCTGTGTGGCGGGTATGCTGGGCGACTTGTCCGAGTCGCTGCTGAAACGAGGCGCGGGCCGGAAAGAATCCAGCACTTGGATGCCCGGTTTCGGTGGCGTACTGGACATGCTGGACTCCGTGCTGTTGGCCGGCCCCGTGGCCTATTTGCTCTGGCTGGCCGGCCTGGTGCCTTGATGGCCCCGGCAGGGCTTGCCCCGGGCGAAGGCCGGCCCAGGGGCCGAATCCGCGTCAGTCGACCACCTTGTAGACCGTGTCATGCTCGCGGGCATGCTGGGACACCTTTACCCCAACGGCCTGGCCCACGCCCGCCTCCTGGACCGATTCGCCTTCGATCTGCATCGATTCGACCGTCTGGGTGAAATCGCTCGTGTGGCCTTTGATGTGGATCGTGTCGCCGACGGCCAGCGACCCCGAGGTGATCTCGATGGCCGCCACCCCGATCTTGCCGAAATAGTGTGTCACCTTGCCAATCTCAACCTCTGCCATCGCCGTGTGCTCCTTTCCCGATTCGTGTACCAGCAAAACGTGCCCACGACTGAGCTCCACCCATGCTCCGCATGGGCAGCGGACCACGTGGCCAAACTGGAACAGGGTAACGTCAAAGCCCGCCCCACATCGCGGGCAGGTGATCGCCATCGCCAACCACCCCGCATTTGGACACCCGCTGCGAACCCGACGCCGTCATTATGACGCCTCCGCTGCCGCGAGACAAACCACCGCCACGGCTCCGCAGCTCGTGTGGGCGATCACTGAACAGACTTCCATATGCCGGGGCCGGCCGCGGCCCCAGGCCGGTTTGCGGACAGCTGCACACCCTTGCCGCCCCCCGACCTGGTACGTGGCACGTGCGCCGTGGGGTAGAATCTCGCATGCCATGGCCAACGGAGACCCGACCAACCCGACCCGACCGCCCGATGTCCGGCGGCCCCTTCAATTCCGGCTGCGCACGTTGTTCGGCTCGATGGCCGGCTGCGCACTGGTCTTCGGCCTGCTGAACTGGCTCGGCGTACCGCCCGGGACAGGCCTGGTTATCCTGGCTATCCTGGTGGTCAGCGTCGTGGCGGCGACGGCGTTGTTGGTCGTCATCGCCGGCCCCAAAGGCCGGGCTTTTGGTTGGCCAATTTGACCTCTTACCATCCCTTTACCTTCACTTCGACAGCGCGCGTCATGATCATCCGAACCCTTGTGGCGGCGGCGTGGATCGGCCTGTCTGCTTTGCCGGCTGGAGCGGCCGACCCCGTCCACGTGGCCGATCAAACGTGGAAGGCTCCCTTGAGCGTCAAGGCGGAGCGGATCGAGGCGGGCATCCAGAGGCGGCACAGCATCTTGGGGCTTTACCCGTCGATGGTGGAGATTCCCCGCGACGGCGGCCCGATCGACATCACGACGACCAACCCGTTCGCCGACATCCAGCATGCCGTCTGTTGGACGTCGAATTACTTGGCCGGACTGTCGTTCTGCGTGGCGTTTCTGGAAAAGAGCGGAGCGACGAAGGAAGATATCGAAAGGGCTCGACGGCGAGCCGACGAGGTCTTCGAGGCCGTCTATCGGTGTCAGCGTGTTACGGGCGTGCGTGGTCTTCAGGCGCGGGGGTATTTGCTGGGGCATGGCGAAACCTACGCCGAAAAGCACGCCGGAGCCGGCAAGTTGCCCTACTGGCGGCAGGGCACGGCAGACGGCATGGATTTTCGTTGGGTCGGTGATCCGAGCCACCACAACTACAGCGACGCCGTCCACGGCTTGGGGCAGTACTATGATCTGGCGGCTCGCGGGCGGCAAAAGGAACGGGCCAGGCAGGCCATCGACGATCTGGTCAGCTATTGGGTCGACAACGACTTGAGAATCGCCAAGTACGATCGATCGCTGCCGGCCGTGCCGATCCTGGGAGCCACCGACGGCAAGACGCTCAACACACGGGTCTTCATGGCCATCGC
>DQVB01000515.1 GCA_015661985.1 Planctomycetota bacterium
AGATCTTTTCGAGCATGGTCCGGGGTCGGTCGGATGCAGTCATGCCAGGCTGTCTCGCGCAGCAGGAAACCTCTCGGTTGCGGCCAACGGGAGGCAAGCAGCGTCAGGGCCGGTCGGCAACCGTGCCACCGTCGGCCCAAAGGGCCCCAAAAAGACCGTTCCCTCACCGCTCGACGGGCCGCATGTGCCAGGTTCGTGCGACCGGAAATCGGGCCTTGCTGCCAAAAGCTCCCGGGTTGCAGTGATTATACGGCCTCCGGGACGGCCCGGCGAGGTGCCCCTGGCCGAACGGAGCGGCAGACCGGCGGAGCGGCAAGGGTGGCGCTACAGGGCCGGCGGCGAAGGACATAGCCGGCGCCAGGGTCTTCATGCCGGAGCAGTGCACTGCGGCTCCCGCCGCCACCAACGCGCTGCCTGCTGGCGAGACCACTGGCCCGCCGCTTCGCAGGCGGCCAGCGCCTCGTCCAACGCGATCACGTCGGGATAACGCTCGGCTGGCGACTTGGCCAAACATCGCAGCACCACGGCCTCCAGGTCGGCGGGCACGTCGGGACAGATTTCCGAGGGCCTCCGTACGGGCTGGTGGATGTGGGCCGCCATCACCTTGACAGGCTTGTCGCCCTCGAAGGGAGGGCGTCCGGTGAGCAGAAAGTAGGCCACGGCGCCCATCGAGTAGATATCGCTGCGGGCGTCCGCCTCCGAATCGCCGCTGGCCTGCTCCGGCGACATGAACAGCGGCGATCCGGCCACCACGCCGGCACCGGTCAATTCCACCGGCTGCTCGTCCTTCACCGGTTTGACCAGCCCGAAGTCGAGCAGCTTGACCACGTCGTAGATCCCACCCCGCCTGGCCACGAAGATGTTGCCCGGCTTGATGTCGCGGTGGATCAGCCCCATGGCGTGCGCTTCCCGCAAGGCATCGCACGCTTGGCGCAACAGGTAGATCACCCGCCCGGCTGGCAGAGGCCCATAGCGATCGACCAACTCTCGCAAACTCATCCCGGGCAGGTACTCCATCACATAGTAAAACGTGCCGTCCTCGGTCCGGCCGTAATCGAAGATCTCGACGGTGTTCCAGTGGGACAACCTGGCCGTCGCCTGCACCTCGCGCTGGAAACGGGCCAGTACCGTTTCGTCCCCGGCCTTGTCCGGCCTGATCAACTTCACCACACAGGGCCGTTTCAACAGCAGGTGTTCGGCCAGGTGGACTTCGCCCATGCCTCCGGCGCCGATCCGACGCACCAGGCGGTACTGGCCGATCTGCCGTGCCTCGAAGGCCTCGCGGCGCAACGAACCGATGGTGTCAACGCCGAAAACGCCGGTGACCGCAGCCACAGTGAGCATCAGCCCCAGCCAAACGGCGTCATCCCTCGTCGTCAGCTCGGCCACCGGTGCATGGAGCCAAATCATCACTCCCAATAGCACCAGCGGCGCCAGCGCCATCACGGCAATCACCACGGCCGCCCGACGCAACGTGTTGGGGATGAACAGCGCGTAAGTGAAAATCAACAACAGCCATGTCTCGCCGCGGAAATCGAAGAACCCGCGGGCACAACATTCCAGCGTGCTGTAGTACTGGACGGCCAAGAAAAACGCCGCCGGTGTACCGAACATCAACAGTTCGGCCGGCCGCAACCACCGCTCCGATAGCTCGCACCGCCGACACAACGCACCCGATAGCACACCCAACACCACGACCACCACCACGTGGAAGGCCGCCAGGAAGCGGCCGGCCCCGGTGCTCAAGTCGACCTCGGTCAGGTGTTTGACGAGAAAGGCCAGAAAGCCGAAGAACATGAGCAGGGCGGCCAGGCGTAGTCGCCTCTGCAACAACTGTTCCGTCTCGCGCGTGAGCCCCGGCGGGGTGCGCTCGGCAAAACCCACCCGCGGCTTGACGCCTTCGGCGTGCCCGTTTCGTTCCAAGGAGTCGGGCGGGCCGCCCCCGGGCGTAAGCTCCAACGTGGGAGCCAGGTCGGAGCGAGGGGTCAGTGAACCAGTGGGTTCGTTCATGGCGGATGCGGTGCGTTACCCCGGGGCGCCCTCGGTGTCCCGCCCTACTCAAGCGTTCTCCCGTCGGGCACAATGGGCCCCAACCAACGGTGGCCCGCGGAACCGCGGGGCCAGCCCGCCCAGGGCCGACCCGACCACCCGAGCCCAGCCCGATCGGCCGGCCACTCTCTCATCATACGCGCGCCGGCCGGATGTGGCGAGGGTGGCCCGATGGCCCTGACGCTCCTTCCCGGCATGTCGCCCCGGTCGGGGCTTGCCCCAGCCAGCCGATTCCGCTGCCGGAGAAGCCACTCATCGCCGCCCCCCGGTCCGCTGACGAGGCGGTGGGGCTACCAACCCTTCGGACCGGTGTATCGCGGCAGAACGATGTGCGACGGATAGCGGGCGGAAACGTACAGCCTGTTGTTGGCCACGCGGGGGTTGCCCATCCCCATGTGCGGCTGGCCATTGTTCGGGTTGGGCTCGAAGCGGGGGGCGTTGGACGACGAAACGGACACGCGGATCCGGTGCCCGCGATTGAACACCAGCGACGTGCTCCACAGGTCCACTTCCAGCTCGTAGACGCGGTTCGGTTCCAGGAACACTTCACGGTCGAACCCCTCCCGGAACCGTGCCCGAAGGATGCCGTCGGTCAGCAGCATGGAGCGACCGTCAGGATAGACGTCGCAAAGCTTTACGGTGAAGTCCGTATCGGGACAATCGCTGGAGACGTAAAGTCGGGCCCGGATCGGGCCAGTCACTTCGACCGGTTCCTTGAGGACCGGACTGGTAAACACAAGTACGTCAGGCCGCGATTCGACCGGTCGCTGGTCCATCGGGCCCTTGGGGATGTTGAGATTCTGTCCGCCCAGGGTAGGTACCGGGTCGAGCGGGTCATAGCGGTACGTCAGGTCGGCGTCGGGGGCTGTCGGCGCGGTCATCTCAAGCTTGCCGTTGGCATGGAAATAGCCCCGGAGGGGTTCGAACGGGGGCGGCCACCGGTCCGCCGCGCGCCAGACGTTCCCCGGCGCGTCCGGCTGCTCGGGATCACCCATCACGTAATAGTGGACGGCTTTGTCCTTCGGGACACCGTTGTCCACGCCCTTGAGCCAGTAGCGGAAAAAGCGGAAGCGATCCACGGCCACGGGCGTCTCCCGGGCGTTGGGCGGATACGTCAGCCCCTTGAAGTTTCCATGAGCCCAGGGGCCGATCACCAAGCGACAATTCCCCCGGGCGCGAGGGCCGCCGCGTCGCTGCAGAGCCACGAACGAGTTGATCGTGCCCTGGAGGAAAATATCGTACCACCCACCATGGAAGACCGCCGCGACGTTGACCCCTTCGGCGTGTTCTTCCGGGTTCAGTTGTTTCCAGAACGCGTCGTACTTGTAATGCGATCGGAAGGTTTCCAGGTTCTTCGGGTCAAACCGGTTGCTCCGAAGCCAATTCTCCAGCAGCGACTTGCGGAAGACGCCGCCCTGGTACACGGCCTGGGTGTACATGTTCGAGAAGGCCACGCTCACGTATTGGGCGATCAGCTGATCCGGGGCATCGGGAGCCATCAGGTTCTGCACGATTCCCAGGGCGGAACCGCCCATCGTGCCGATCCTCCCGTTGCACCACGGTTGCGCGATGATCCACCGCAACGTGTCGTGGCCGTCGCGATGGGGTGTGGCCCAGGCGTCGTTGTGGAAAACCACCGCGTCACTTCCTTCCGACTGGAATCGCCCGCGCATGTCCTGGGCAACCAGCGCGTAGCCCCGGCGGCAGACCACCTGAGCCAAGGCCTGGCCGCCTTCCTTCGAATAGGGCGTGCGCATGAGGATCACCGGCAGCGGTTTTTCCTCGCCCGCAGGGCGATAGACGTCGGTGGCCAGTCGCACACCGTCCCGCATGGGGACCATGTGGGATGTCTTGGCCACTTGACGCAAAGCTCCGGAAGCCGCTACAGCTCGCCCGACACCGCCCACCAGCACCAATGTTCCCAGGGCACACGCAAGAACCCGGGCAGAACATCCCCTTGCCAACGGTCTCCTCCTTCGTACAGGGACTCGAACCAGATTCGCCAAACCTTGACAGAGAAACGCTTTACGGTGATCGCGAAATTCCCGTGG
>DQVB01000285.1 GCA_015661985.1 Planctomycetota bacterium
GTAGATGTCAAAAAACCTGAGCTTTGCGATACCGGCCGGAATCGGCGTCCGAGCCCGTGATTGACGGGCAAGAATACCCATCCTGCGTTTTCTTTCTGCAACGTTGGGGTTCAACTCTTGCAAATGTACCCATGCACCGCTCGTTGCTGTGCCACAACCACCGGTCAGCAGCTTTTGTCATCCGGATTCGGGTCGTTCGTTTCGCTATTCGGATTTGCACATTCGGGTTTGTCGTTAGCGGTGTCGCAGAATCGCCCATGGTGATCCAGCCCGCTCGGGCCGCACGGCGGTATAGACCGATCGGCTGGTCTCATGTGCCGTCGCCCTCTGAATCGCCGATCACGTCCTTCACCTTGTTGACAAACTCATCGGCGTCTATCGGCTTGTCCACGAACATCTCCGGCCGCAGGGGGCCCTCCTCCCGCAGTTCTTCGATCATCTTCCGCAGGGCCTGGCGAAGGCTATCGTACGGCCTCTCCGAAGCCTCCTCGGCGCGGCTTTCCTGCTCGTCCAGCACGCCTGCCACGGCGGTGAGCATGAGGACGGGGATATCCTTGAACCGGTCATCCTTCTTGAGTTGTTTGAACAGCACAAAACCTGATTTCTTGGGCATCATGACGTCCAGGACGATCAGGTCCGGCGGCGAGATCTCCGCTTTGCGCAGGCCCTCCACGCCGTCATAGGCGGCGATGGGTTCATATCCGCTTTCACTCAGGACCGCCGAGTGGTATTTTACGGTGTTCTGGTCGTCGTCCACCACGAGCACGCGTTTGGCCATCAGCATTCTCCCTTGTTTCTGGGGACATCGACAGGAAGCTGGATGCGGAACACGCTCCCCTGGTCTGGTTCGGATTCCACGGACAGCTGCCCGCCGTGCACGTTAATGATCCTGGCGGTCAGGGCCAGGCCTAGACCGCTTCCCAGCGTTTTCTTGGTGCTGAAAAAGGGTGTGAAGATGTTCCGTTTGATCTCTTCATCCATCCCACAGCCGTTGTCCCGCACCTCGATGACCACCCGACGGGAGGCGTCGTCCGGGTAGGCTCGTACCACAACCTCGGGGGACTGACCGGGCGGATAATGTTTCCAGGTACACGCGTCGATGGCGTTCACCACCAGGTCTGTGGTGGCCATGCCGATCAGCTCAGGATCGCAGCGGATCGGCGGCATCGACGGGGAGGTTTCATTCCGGAGAGTCACACCCCGGTCGGCCGCCGCCGGCTGGTTGAGCGACGAGATCTTCTCCAGCAGCTGGCCGAGATCGACCGTCTGCAGTTCCAGCTTCCACTCTTTGGCGTAGTTCAACATGTTGCGGGACAATTGGCTGATCCGCTCGATCGACTCTTCGACCATGGCCAGCCCTTCCTCGACCCGCTGGCGGTTGTCTTTGGTCAGTCCCACACGGATCAGGAAGGCCCCGCCCTTGAGGCCGTTGAGCAGGTTCTTGATCGCGTGCTGGATACCGGTGACCGCCTGCCCGATCGCCGCAAACCGCTGGGACTGAAGCAGCTCCTGCTGGAGTTTCTTCTCCCGCGTGATGTCCTTGCTGATGCCGAACGTCCCGATGGGGTTGCCGTGTCGGTCGCGAAGGTAGGAAAGCGTCAATAGTACGTCGCGCACCTGGCCGTGTTTGGTCCGAAAGTGTGTGTGGTAGTTGGTCACATTGCGCCCGGTGCGCTTCAGCTGGGCAATGGCCACGTCCCGCTCGCGGGGGTCGGCGAACAACATCTCGATCCGTTTGCCGATCACCTCCACGCGACGATACCCCAGCGCTTGTTCCGCTCCCCGGTTGAGCGTCTCGATGTACCCTTCGGGGGAGACGGTGATGATGATATCGGCCGAATTCTCCACGATCCCGTTCAAGTACTCCATCACACTCCGCAGTTCTTCCCGGTGAGCCTGGATGCGGGCCACCATCGTATTGAACGACTCCTGCAACAGGCCGATCTCATCGTTTCGCGGCCGCTCAAAACGGAAATCGAACCGACCGGCAGCGATCTGCTCCGTGCCCTCAATGAGGCGGCGGATGGGTCGGCCCAGAAGCGGGGGGAACATGAGCCACAGTGCCCCCAGGCCGAGGATCAGGGATATCAGCACCGTCACCAGAATGAGCAGCCGGCGGTCGGCGGCCATGGCATCCACGCGGTGCAACGAATACTCGGCGTTCAGGAAACCCAAAATGGGCGATCTTCGGCGTGCACATGACAGGCCGCGCTGCGGCAACTCGGTTGGTTGACGATCGGCGCCACCACGGACAAGGCCCGTCCCCCGCCAGGCTGCTCCATGACCATGTCGACGATCTGAGGCGTGGTGCCGCCGAGATCCTCCCGGTCGTGACACACCGCACACTGGCGGTCTTCCAAAGCCAAAACCGCCGCCCTTGGCGACCGAACCGGGACGCCGCAATCTGGCCCGTGTGGTCTGCCACCAGCCGGATGTCGCCATAGACTTCGCTGTCCCGGGACACGCCGGCGATCATCTGCTCAATGCCCTCGATGTCCCGGTTCATCATCAGTTGACCGATCCCTTTGATAATCGACTCGGAGTTGAAGCGAATGAACGCCCGCGCAGAGTTCAACGCGTAGTGGGCGCAGATCAAGTTGCTGATGTACCCGGACAGGGCAATGGCGCCGGTCATGATCAACGCCACGACGGCTCCCAATTTCCAGACGAGTTTGCCCTTCATCCGCATGCCTGATCTCGGCGGGCAAGCCACCATAGGTACCGTGACTCACTCGGTTTAACGCAAGTTGTCCGGTTCCGCAAACCCGCGGTGGCAGGAAGTGAGGAGGGGCCGGCCGGCGGCCAGGGCGCTGGGGCTCGTCCGATCGGTGCGGGCTGGCCAGCCTCGGACAGGCCGTCTGGAGGCGCCCCACGAGGAGGCCTTGCTGTCCGACCTCTCAGGCCCATTCGGCCACCGGCTTGCGGCGCCGCCAGAGACGGCTTACCATCCAAGTGAAGGTCCGGAGCATGGATGGGCCGTTTGCCACGACTCGGCCGGTGGCAGGGTCGTTGCCTCCGGCGGCGTGGGTTGGCTGGTGGGCAGGTCGACCGGTGGCCGCTCGGCCTTGCGGACTGGCCTGTCCGGTGTCCGGCGGTGACGAGGCTTTGGCAGGTTGTTGGGTTGGGGAAAGTCCTCTGGTCTGGCGTGCAAAGGAGCAGGTACAGTGGATCGAGCTACTTCGCGACGTGCATTCTTGCAGGCAGCTGCGCTGGGTGTAACCGCTTGGGGGACCGGCCGGGGCGATGGTGCTCAGGCGCCGCGCGGCCCGGCCGCGTCGGCCACGGGGAACCGTTCCGGCGAGCCCGTGGCGATCGGGTCGCGCCGCGAGCTGTTCGTGGACGGCTTTCTCATCCAGCGACTGGCCGGCGCCCGCCGCGTGCTGCACCATCCGACGCCACAGGAAATCGCCCTGGTGCACGACGCTCCCTGGGAAGGCTCCGGGAGCGGTTACCACTCGGTGTTCCAGGACGGCTCGCTGTATCGGATGTACTACAAGGCGTGGCACTTGGACGTCTCCGGCGGCAAGCTCAACACAGGCGCCCATCCGCTCTACTGTTGCTACGCCGAAAGCGACGATGGCGTCCATTGGCGCAAGCCGAAGCTGGGACTTTTCGAGTTCCGTGGTTCGAAGGATAACAACATCGTGATGGTCAGCGGCAAGATCGGCAAGGTGGACGCCGACGCGGGGCATCCGGCCGTGTTCAGGGACGACAACCCCGATTGTCCACACGATGCCCGCTACAAGGCGATCCTTCGTTCGCGCGGGCCCCGCGGCCTGTTGGCCTTCAAGTCGCCCGATGGCCTCCACTGGTCTCCCATGGCGGACGGCCCGGTGATCACCGAGGGGGCTTTCGATTCCCAGAACTTGGCATTTTGGGACCCCGTGCGACACGAATACCGCGCCTATTGGCGCATCTTCACTTCAGGGGTGACCACGGAAAAGGTCTGGAAGCCGGCCGGTGTTCGTGCCATCCGCACGGCTACATCGAAGGACTTCCTGCACTGGGGACCCCATGCCGATCTGACCTATGAGGACTCGCCTCCCGAACATCTCTATACGAACCAGATCAAGTCGTACTATCGCGCTCCACACATTTTCATTGGCTTTCCGACACGGTACGTCGAGCGCGGCTGGTCCGACTCGATGCGCGCCCTGCCGGAACTGGAACATCGCAAGCTCCGGGCCGCCGCCCACGTGAGATACGGCACGGCGCTGACGGAGGGCCTGCTGATGAGCAGCCGCGACGGCGTACATTTCGAGCGATGGAACGAGGCGTTCCTGCGTCCGGGGATCCAGCGGCCGGGCACGTGGAACTATGGCCAGCAGTACATCGCTTGGCATCTGGTCGAGACCCACTCGGCTCTGCCCGGCGCCCCCAACGAGCTGTCGCTCTATGCGAGCGAAAGCTACTGGACGGGCACGAGCAGCGAGCTGCGGCGCTACACGCTGCGCGTCGATGGGTTCGTTTCGGTGCAAGCGCCAATGGCCGGGGGCGAGTTGGTGACCAAGCTGATCACGTTCAGCGGCCAGCGTCTGAGGCTGAATTTCTCTACCAGTGCGGCGGGCCAAATCCGCGTCGAGCTCCAGGGGCCGGACGGGCGGCCCATCCCCGGATTCGCGTTGGCCGACTGCAACGAAGTCTTCGGCGACGAGCTGGAGCGCTGTGTCACGTGGAAGGGGGGCAGCGATCTGAGTCGCCTGGCCGGCCAGCCCGTGCGGCTGCGCTTCGCCCTGCGCGATGCCGATCTCTACTCGTTCCGCTTCACCGCATAGCCGGCCGTCGCCCGTGCGGATCCACCCGATGAAGAGGGTGGCTGGAAACACCCGCGCACCAGCGGCTCGCTTGCCCACCGCCGTTCCAACCACAGCCTGCCTTTAGCCGATCCCCCGGATGACGATGTAGGCGATCACGGCAGCCAGTGTCGCCAGACCCACGCCCTGGGACCGCCGCGGCCAGCGGACCAGGGCGAACATCCCCACGACGAAGATCAACGTGGTTCCCACGTCGCCCCACGGAACGAGGGGAAAGGCCAACGAACGGTCCGAGAAGGGCCAGAAGAGTTGAAGTCCCCAGTCGGGCAGCACATCATGGCCGGAATAGACCAAGTCGGCAGCCAGGTGGAGCCAGGAGAGAACCACGCCCAACACGGCCCAGACCAACAGTTCGGCGGGCGCAGGTGGTCCCGCCGGAGGTTCCTCGCGGGGGACTGGCCGTACCAGACGCACAGCGCGCTGGGCCAATCGCCATCGGGCCGCGGCCACCATGAACGCGGCCCCCAGCAGGCCGGCCGTCAGCAGGCTGTGGCCCCACACCCGATGGGCCTTGTCAAAGGCCGCCGCGCCGAAAACGAGAGCGAGCCCGTCCCAGTCGGGCAGGAGGGACACCACACCGGCCGCGGCCACCACGGGCCAGCCGTAACGCCTGTCAAGCCCGGCGGCCGTCGTCGCCGTCACGCCGAGCATGGCGTGCTCAAAAACGGTCACCTTCTTCACCCCCTGACCGCCCGGCAGGGCCGATCCTCTCTGGTTTGCGACCATGTCCAGTGGCGATCGCTGGTCATCCGCACCGCGTCGCCGTTTCCGCCCAACTGTTCCACCAGGCGGCGCATTTCGTCAACGCTGAGCGACGCGCGGAGCGAATCGGCAAACATCTTCCGCTGGTGTTCGTTTGCCCCCTCAGCGTACATCCGGACCAAGCGACTCAGTTCATCCTCGTCTTGCGGGCGGCACAGATCGCGAAAGAAGAGCAGTCCGCCGGGCGCGGTCACACGCCATGCTTCTTCCAGCACCGTGGCCGGCTGGGGGATATGGTGGACAATGCTGTTGGACACCACGGCGCCGAAGCTGCCGTCGCGGTAGGGAAGCCGCTTTGCATCGACGCGGTGGAGCCTGATGCGGCCGCCCAGTCCCGCCCGGGCGATGTTTCGGCCCGCTACGATCAACATGTGCTGCGCCATGTCCGCGGCGAGCACGCGCGCCACCTGTTCGCGCTGGCAGAGGAGGATGGGGATCTGCGCCGTCCCTGCGCCCAGGTCGAGGATCCAGTCGAGCCCGGGCCCGGCCGCCAGGAGGTCGTCCACGAAGGCGCGATTCACTTCGCTGTGGTCCATCGCGTCGTAGTCCGTGGCCTCGGCCAACGTGTCCATGGCCTCGGTCTCCAACACTCGAGCCAGCATCCGGCTATCTCCCCAAGGCACACTGGCAAAACCGTACCGCCCGGCAGGCCCAATCCCCGCCGAGCCGCCTCAGCAGCTCGACCGATCGCAGCGAGCGGTCTCATCCGCGTCTGCAGCGACGCGGGCCCCCAACCTGTTCCGGTTACCGTTGGCCGAACATCTGGCTGCGGACCACATCCAGCTCGACCCCCAGAACCTTTTCAGCCAGCCACTTCAGCGCAGCCCGGTGGGCGCGGACGTGGACCGTTCGGTGGTGATGCACCAGCGACTGGCCGGTCTGGAGCTCCACGGCCGGCGACAGCGACTCGATCTCGTAAAACGCCCCCAGTCCCGGCTTGCCTGGCTCGGGCGGGCCGTCGTTGTAGCTGTTGGCCACGTCGCCCCGATACGGCTCGGCCTGGGTCCGGCCCCACATGTTGTTCATGTAGTCGTGCTGCGTAGGGTCATCCGGCATGGTGAAGTGCACCAAGGTGAGCACGCCGTTCTGGAAGTCGATCGAGCCCAGCACGTTGCGGGCCCGTTGCTGCGAGGTGCCGATCTTTGAACGGTAGCGGCCGTCGGCCCGGAACAGAACACCTTCGGGGAGGATCTTCAATCGGTCGGGAGGCACCGGGCCGAAATAATCCGATTTGACCACGGGTCCCAACCGGTCTTCGGGGCCGGGCTTGTACGGGACGACGACCACCGTTTCCGGGCCGGCGTTGAGCATGCCCAGCATCCAGATGGAAACCAGCCCTTTGGCCTTCGTCATCGGTTCCCCTCGGTTCGTGAGGCGATTGACCGTTTCGTACGCGACACATTCGACGTCGGCCGACGCCAGCAGGGCCGCGGCATCTCGCCCGAAAGCAGTCTCCAGGTCGCCCGACGTCAGGAGCCGCACGTCGCGCGTCACATCGAGCGTGAAATGGGTCCCCGAGGCATTGTCCAATTCCATCCGCTGCTGCATCCGATAGAAAGGATCCTCGGGGGCGGAGACCAGCCGCCAAGAGCCTTCGTTGAACGCCGGGGGTGTGTACCAGTTGTCCAGGGTTTGCTCCGCCCCGGGCTTGAACCACAAACTGAACGGACCGCCTTCCGGCGAAAGCCACAACCGATCCTCCCCGCCGTAGTTGTTGAAATGCTCGTCCAGCTTGCCCGACTCGATGAACTGGCGATTGATGAACCCAAAACTCAAACCGTCCAGGCCGCCGGTGGTGGACGTCATGACGCGGCCCTGCCAATCGGGACAAACGGCCACGCGGGCCCCATCCTCACCCACCAGTTCCACCAGCCGCGTGTGTGCCGCCAGAAAAGCTCTTGCCTCGCCGTAAGACATCACCGCACCTCCCTCAGCCGCCCAACAGGCACCGTCGACCGCGGCCACCAGCGCCAAGAGTGCCCACAATCCGCACCGCCGAAAGCTCATCCCGTACCCTCGCTGCACCATAGCCTCGCCTCCTGTGAACGCAAACCTTACCAGACGGCCAGCCCTACCATACCATCACCGGAAGCCTGCGTGAAGCATCCCCCGTATCGGTCCGGGCTGGGGGCGGGAAGGCCAGCGGGCCGCTTCCGCCGCCAAAGGCCTGGACCGGTTGAGTTCCCATCTGGTAGGATGCGCGCCTGGCTCGCAGATGATTGTAGGACGGATTGGCGACCCGTCCTAGCGGGTTGCGGCTCTGCCACGTCAGGCCGTGATGCCTTGCGTCAGCGCCATGAAAGCTGTTTCCAGGTTCACCTCGTCTTCGACGAAGGTGGTCAGCTTGAAGCCCGAATGGATGAGCAGGGTCGGCAGGTCGCTGTAGTCTTCCGTTCCTTGGACCAGCGTGGCGTAAAGGTGGCCGTCGCGCAGTTCCACGCGGTCGACCAGATCGTGGTCCTCCAGCACCTTGGCGGCCGCTTCCGCGTCGCCTACGATACCGATCTTCAGGAGCGGTTGCTGGCGCACCCGCCGCATCACGTCGGCCACCTCGGCGCTGACAAGCAGTTCGCCGCGTTCGATGATCCCCACCTTGTTGCAGATATCGGCCAGTTCGGGCAAAATGTGGCTGGAGACCATGATCGTCTTGCCCATGTTGCGCAGCTGTTTCAGTAGTCGGCGGATCTCGATACGGGCACGAGGGTCCAAGCCGCTGGCCGGTTCGTCCAGCAGCAGCACCTGAGGGTCGTGCAGCAGCACCCGGGCCAGCCCCAGCCGCTGGGTCATCCCCCGCGAGAGGCTGGTGACCAGGGCATCTCGTTTGTAGGCCAGGTCCACCAGCTCCAGCATCTCTTGGCACTTCTTGCGGCGCGCAGGCCCCTTGATGCGATAGGCGGCGGCGAAGAATTCCAGGTATTCGATGACCTTCATGTCGTCGTACACGCCGAAGAAGTCGGGCATATAGCCGATGAGCCGCCGGATTTCCTTGGGGTGGGTATAAATGGAATAGTCGCACACATAGGCCTCGCCCCACGTCGGCTGGAGGAGCGTGGCCAGGATGCGCATGGTGGTCGTCTTGCCCGAACCGTTGGGCCCAATGTAGCCGAACAAATCCCCGTCATCGAGTTCGAGGGTCAGGTTGTCGATCGCCCGCAGCTGGCCGTAGACTTTCGTCAGGTCCTGTGTCTTGATCACTCACTCGTTCTCCGCTGACCGAACGGGAAGGACGAAACGGCACACGGTCACGCGCCGCTCCGGGGGCGGGACCAGAGGTTTGCCGCCGCACAACAGCCGGCCACCACTGATCTCTTGCGACGGATAAGCAACCAGCACCGCCCGGTCCGTCCGGAGAAGCCCGCTCAAATCGACGAACTGCTGATACTGGTGCTCCAACCCGGTGTAGAGTCGCCCCCCGGCCGCTTCGTAGAACATCATCATCCGCAGGATGTACTTCAGATCCAGGCTGGCCCGGTCGTACGGCGTGGCCGTCTGGCGAGGCTTGTTGTCGGCCAACAGGACGAGCCGCTGGCCAGTCAACAGGGCTTTCAGGCTCCGCCGCTTGGACCGACTGTCGATGCGCACCGATTGGCCGGGGGCCAAGGTGCCCAACTCATAAGCCCAGCGGCCGGCGGCCAACAAACAGTCGGCGAGCGCAAACGGGTAGCCGTTCCTGATCGTGCCCGAGGGCAACTGGTCCTCCCAGCGAAGATCGGCTTTCAGGAGAACCGCTCCCCGGGACTGCCACCGTGCCGTAAAGCTCTTGGTCGACCAAACGGGGATGGGAACGCCGTGCATGGCATCCAGCTCGGCCGGCACGTCGTAGGGCTGCTGCCACACCGCCGGTTCAGCGGCCTTGGGGTTCATCCCACCCAGGGCCTGGCCGGGAAGCCCCAGCCACGTGAGCATCGCCCGCCGCGCGGACACCTCCGCGTCGCCCGGTACCTGCGGCTGGAAGACCATCTCGTACCGCTCCATCCGTGGGCTGAACACATTCATCCACGCCGTGCCACGCACGCGGCCACCGGCAGCGTCGAAATCCAATACCGCCACCTGGCTGACCGCCACCCGGGTCCCCTTGAACCGGCGGGCGATCCCATAGGCCGCCGCACTGACCAGTGCCACAACCAGCGGGAAAGTAACCCACGTGAGCCTCGCGCGACGAAACACCTTGTGCACCAGGAAATAGTCGGCGGGCCCGATCAAAAGGACGTAAATCCCGATCAGCACAACCACCACGGAAAAGGGAATCAACCACACGCCCTCGAACCGATCCAAGGCGCTCCGGAACTGGCCGGCCAAGTCCGTGTAGCCATAGTGCATCACCGCCGTGGACTCGGTGCGGTCCTCCAGCGGCTTGGTCGCCAGGTCCAACAGACGACTGACCAGCAGGGGCCGATCCCGCCAGCCGGCGATAGGGCCTTCGTCCAAATCGGTGGCCAGCAGCACGCAGTGGCCGAAGCCCCGGGCGGTGCGGATCACCAGCGGCACATTCCCCTCGCGCACTTCTACCTTCCCTTGGATGCCCCGCAGCCGAGGCACACGCACCCGCCCTCCGCGGCCCAGCCGGGGGATGGGCACCGCTCCGCTGGTATAGGTCTCCAACGCGCCCATCTGCCGCAGCTGGACCATCTGCAGCGAGCGGGCCGGCACGAACCGGACCAGACCACTGGGAGCCGAACCGCCCAACAACCGGTCCGCCGACCGACCCAAACAAAGGATGAGCCGACCGCCTGACTGAACCCAGCGGTCCAGAGCCTTGAGGCCGGGGGCGTCCAACCCTGCACCAGCCAGCAGCTCCGGCCGAGTGGTGCCCAATACCACCGCATAGACCCCCTCGTACCCGTACCATCTGGTGGGCAGCTCAGCCAATCCGCTCACCTCGGCCACCACTGGTCGAGCCGCCGGCTCGCGGCGTTCCAGCCTGGTGGCCTCCTCAACCGCTGCCCCATCCACGCCCACCGCCACGATCAGCTTCTGGGCTGACAGCAGCGATTCACGAAATCCCTCGGTCTGGCCGGCCCGCCATGTGCGCCGAGCCAACAGCTGGTCGCCACGCCGAAGCTCGATCGTCAACTTCGGCCGCACTCGCCCAAACCGGGCATACACCAGCGCCACGCGCTCAGTGGCCTCTGCGCCCGCTTCGGACCAATCGGCCAAGGGATAGGCCACCCGGTAGGGAACGCCGTCGCCGTCGCGGACCAGGATGACCAACTTGCTCTGCTCAAGCCTGTCCACCCCGCCAAGCGTGACCTGGATCGGGGTCCACAAGCCGGCCTTGTAGCAACCCCCGATACCTACTCGGACCCCTTCGATCCTCGGACCAGCCAGCCCAGCGCAGCTCAAAGCCAACCCCCACAGCACACAGGCCATCCATACAACCCGACGGCCGTGGGCGCCCGGATCACGTCGCCCCGTACACACCCCCCACGACAAACCCTCACCGATCATCCGCATCCGTCCCCAATCCACCCGCGTCATGGTTTTCCTGCGTCCGGACAGATGCACGAAAAGCGACCACACCCTGGGCAGCCGGACCCGTACTTCCGACTCACCGCCTCGCTCAAATCGACGCCCACCACATTGGCCATGGTCGTCAGCCACGCCAATACATCCGCGAATTCCTCCGCCTGCTGCTCGCGAGTCCCGTGCCGCAGCGCGCCGGCCAATTCGCCCACCTCCTCCATGAACCACATGAACGTGCCATCCACGCCTCGAGCCACGTCCTTGGGCAGATACATGGTCCGGATCAACTCTTGGAACTCCGCCAGCGTGATCTTCGGTGGCCTGGGGGCAGGGGTCGAAACGTTCGACGAAGGCTGTTCAGTCACGGCTTCAGATCGCTCTCGGGTTGGTGAAAAACGCCCCTGCCCCGCCCACCCCACCATGGCAGGCCGGCCAACAGCGAAGACCTAGGCCCCCTGTTGGAGCCACCTTGACTAATAGTGTGGTATATCCACAATCCGGCCAGACTTTCTGCAGTACAGATATTCCGTACTAATGGACAATCCCGACGCTCGACGCTCGCCCACACAGCTTCCACAATCATGCTTCCACAATTATGGCGGACGCGCAAAGCTTTGGCCACCGGGAAGGTCGTCCGTCTCCCTACGGCATGGCCGCCCACCTGGTTCATCGCAGTAGCCCGTGATGTGTATCGATTGCCATCAAATTGGGGCCAGGGCTGCTTGGGGCCAGAGCTGCCTGAGTTCTGTCGGGTTGTCGCGTTTCAGGACGAAGCGAAAGTGGCCTGGACCCACCCGGGCTTTTCTGCGACACTCCCTTTCCGTTTGTCTTGTCCCCAAGGGGCTCATCGCAATCGCCCTCGATCCCGGCAGCCCTGCGGCAGAGGTATTTCCCTGGAGGCAATCGTCGACCGAATCATCCGTCTTTCGATCAGGTTCATTGGACATTCTGTGGCCTGTGGTCACGCCCGGCGGTGGGAACCATCGAGACCGGAACAGCTCGTCCATCAGGCGGATCTCCAGTTGCCAAAACGAGGTAGAGCATGACGGTGCTCAAGCAATCTGTCTGGCTTGGCCCCCTGCTGGGGCTTTGTTTACTGCTAGGGGGCTGCATCGCCTTGGGCCCAAGGCGCCCCGAGGCAGGGCGTAAGCTTTTCTGGAGGTCGCAGGCCAAATCAACTAGAGAGGATGACCGTCGATCCTGGCTTGAGTCATGGTTCGCCCCGGCGGAGCCGGAGCCGCCGCAATCGATCAAGGAGTTCATGAGTCTGCCTCGACCGGGTTGGGAGGGGGACTCATGATACGGCCGGTCTCCAGAATGGTGGGCGGAGTCGCACTGGCCGCCTTGGCCCTGACGGTGGCCGGATGTGCCGCTTCAACCCACAATGGCCCGGGCAATCTGACCCGCCTGCTGCCCTCCGGCTCAAGGGTTCAGGCGGAGCGTGACGCCCTGAGGCGAGCGGTGGAGAATGACGGCTTCCCCACGGCGGCCGAAGCGGGCCTGGAAGTTTGATCCCGCTTTTCAATTCTTCAACTGTTCGATTCTTCAACTGTGGGCCATCCCGCTGAGTCTGCCATCCTGCTGGAGCTGTGCAGCAGCCAGTTCCGCACCGGCGGCCGAAATGGCCCTCGGGCCGGGCCTACCGGCATGTCATCTTCGCCGTCATGCTGGTCGTGCTGGGCGTCGTAGTGGCCTATCTGGTGCATCGCGTGCGCACCTTGAGCCGCTACTACGCGGCCAGACGCGGCTGAGCGACCGCTGAGGGGCCGAGCGCGAAGCGAGCAGGTTGAGACAAGCAGCCCATGAAGGCCGCACCGGCCGTGAAATCGGCCATCCGCCCCCCACACCGAGTGACCAGCAAGCTCGCTCAGGGCAACGCGAAGACGCCTCCGACCCAAGCGCCCGCTTGGAACAGCCCTGCCCGCACGCTCAGTGGCAGGGGATCGATCAGGTACGGGGCGCAGCTGCCCGGACGATAGTACCCCAACGTGTAGACGCATTCGTTGGGCGTGCACAACCCCATGGCATAAGGCAACACGGGGACGTTCAAGAAGAAATGGGCAGCGGACATCAATGGCTGGGGGATCGGCCCCCAGGAGTGTCCATATCGTTCCAGGTGGACGTCCTCGAAGTAGACGGGCTTGTGGCATAGGGCCGAGGCCTTCCAGGTGAAGGTCAGCGGGGCCCACGCCCGCGGCTGGAACTCGTCGGCCTCCAACGTGCACTCCTTGGGCAGCTTGATGTCCGGCGGCGTGATATCGAAACGGACTTGGCGGATCGTTTTGAGATCCTCCGGCGCGGGGCACTCTTCCGGGGCCCGTTCGGGTCGGACGGCCAGTGTTTCTTCCAGTTCCTTGGGCCCGATCCGCTGCGATTCGACGGAACTCTCCGCTTCGATCTGCTCGGTCGACTTCTCGGTGGCCGCTTCGACCTGCGCGGTCGATGGCAAGCCCTTGGGTTCGGGTACTTCCCATTGGAGCAGTCGGCTGGGGCCGGGGAAAAGCAGTGCGGGGGCGTCTGCAACCGGGCTGGTGACGGATGAGGGATCCTGTTCGACCGAGCCGGAGGCAGTCGCTTGGCCGGCGGCGCCTTCGTGATAAACAGCCGTCTCGACCTCTTGATCGACGTGCCGCCCGCTGTGGATCGGCCGCACAGGGAGCCATTTGAGTGTCCGACCACCGGCGCCGCGGGAATAGCTGGCCCGTATCACCCGGCCTGCGTCGGGGCCGTCCGCCTCGGCGTGAACCGCCTCGCCCGCCGGCTTGTGATCGCCAGCATGGGCCGGTGGCGCCGGGATCAAGACGGCCACCGCGGCGAGGGCCAGAAACACGCCAGGCCACATCCACACCTCGGCCGCCGGAGGGCCCCATGGCCGCCCTGCGACCTGTGGCCGCTTCAGGCGGCCGCTACTGTTCCTCGCCGGAGAACTCGGTACTGTAATTGGGGGCTTCCTGCGTAATGGCAATGTCATGAGGATGACTCTCCCGCACACTGGCCGCCGAGACCCGGATGAAGCGGGCCTCGGTGCGGAGCTGTTCAATGGT
Source organism: Planctomycetota bacterium (assembly GCA_015661985.1). Taxonomy (GTDB): domain Bacteria; phylum Planctomycetota; class Planctomycetia; order Pirellulales; family Thermoguttaceae; genus SZUA-1497. Next base: position 14,084 of record DQVB01000285.1, read on the forward strand.
TCGCGCTCCACAGTAACCCATGCCTGCCCGCAGCCCCCCTACGAGTTGATAAATGAACGGACCCAGGGGCCCGCGAAAGGGCACGCGGCCCTCGACGCCCTCGGGGACCAACTTGTCCGAAACCCACTGGGCGCCCTGCCGGTAACGTTCGCCCGATCCCTTGACCATCGCCCCGATGGAGCCCATGCCGCGGTAAACCTTGAAGACCCTTCCGCGGTACAGGATCCGCTGACCGGGGCTTTCGTCCAAACCGGCCAACAGACCGCCCAGCATGACCACGTGGGCCCCTGCGGCGATCGCCTTGGTCACATCGCCCGAATAACGGATGCCGCCATCGGCGATGATCGGCCTGCCGCTGGCGGCCGCCGCCCGAGCGGCCCGGCGGATAGCCGTGATTTGCGGCACGCCCACACCCGAGATGACTCGGGTCGTACAAATCGATCCCGGGCCGATGCCCACCTTGACCGCATCGGCGCCGGCTTCAATCAAACCCCGACAGCCTTCCTCGGTGGCTACGTTCCCGGCCACCACCTCGATCCCCCAGTCCCTCTTGATCCTCCGGACCGTCTCGATCACATTGGCCGAATGTCCGTGGGCGCTGTCCACCACCAACACGTCCACATCCTCACCAATCAGCCTCTCTACCCGCTGGTACTCGTGGACGCCCACGGCCGCCCCCACCCGCAAACGCCCCTGCCGGTCCCGGCAGGCGTTCGGGTAGCGGCGCATCATGTCGATGTCCTTGATGGTGATCAGCCCGGTCAGTCTGAAATCTTCGTCAACCAGCAAAAGCTTCTCCACCTTTTTTTCCATCAAAACCTTCTCAGCTTCCTCAAGCGTTACGGTCCCCGTGGCCGTCACCAGATTCTCGCGGGTCATCACCTCTGAGACCTTCAGGTCCCAGTTCTCCAGGAAACGGAGATCGCGGCGAGTGATGATGCCCACCAATCGCCCGTCCGACTGGGTAATGGGAATCCCCGAGACGTTGTATTGGTCCATCAGGTCGCGGGCCGCCACCACCGTGGCCTCCGGCGGCAAGGTGGCCGGGTTGACGATGATCCCGTTGGCGCTGCGCTTCACCTTGCGCACCTCTTCCGCCTGGGCTGCAACAGACATGTTCTTGTGGATGATCCCCAGCCCGCCCTCCTGGGCCAAGGCAATGGCCATGGCGCTTTCGGTCACCGTATCCATCGGGGAACTGATGATGGGGATCTTCAGCTCGATCTGCTCGGTCAACCGCGTACTGACATCCACCTCAGCCGGCACCACTTCGCTGTAACGGGGCTCCAGCAGCACGTCGTCAAAGGTCACAGCAACGGTTTCGAACTTCTCGTCCATGGATCTGCCTCCAGGAAAAGCCGTCAGGGGAAACCGGTTATTATCGGTCCCTGCGGGGAAAATGCAATTTGCCTGGCCGGCCACAGCCAGGCGTTCTAATCTCCGGCGGCAAGCAGCCTCCACGCAGCGGACCAGCCCAGCGACGGCCCGTCTGGCGTGTCGACGGCAAACCCGGCATACTAGCCGCTGGTCGGCCTGCGAGGACGACCGCCCGGGTGAGTTCGTCCGAGAGTGGATGGGCCGACCGGTCCGCTTCGGTCAGCCTCGGGGCTTGGAACCAAAGGAGGTGGAAACCAGTGGCTCCACAGAAGGATAACGCCGGGGAAAGTGCCCCCAGCTTTGAGCAGGCGATGGCCGAGTTGGAGCGGATTGTGCGCCAGTTGGAGGAGGGCAATATTCCCCTAAATGAAGCAGTTGATCTGTACGAAAAGGGGGTGACACTGCTCCGCCGGTGCCACGAACTTCTGGAGCGGGCTGAGCGGCGGATCGAGCTGCTAAGCGGCGTGGACGCCGAGGGAAGACCGATCACCACGCCTTTGGACGACGAGTCTTTGAGCTTGGAGCAGAAATCGCAGCGGCGGAGCGAGCGGCGGAGCGCCCGGTCCGGCGAGGGCCGGCAGCCCCCTTCGAGCGACGTGGACTAGCTCGGCCGTGCGGTTTACAATCTATCTTTGGCGTCGTTACAGGCGCCGCAGCCGCGCTATTGGTTCCCCAGAATTCCTAACTTAGCTAGAACTCCTATCGTTTTGGATCGATGACAGATTCAGCGGCTTCCCGGCTGCAGGCATACAGATCGAGGGTGTCTGGCCCGTTGGAGGCTGCTTTGCGGCAGCATATGGAGTTAGGCGACGGGTGTCCGGCCCAGCTGCGCCGAGCCATGCAGTATAGTTTACTGGGCCCGGGCAAGCGGTTGCGGCCGCTTTTGGTGCTGATGGCTGCTGAGGCGTGTGGGGGGACGATCGAGGCGGCCATGCCAGCGGCCTGTGCGGTGGAGATGATCCACGCCTATTCGTTGATCCACGACGACCTGCCGGCGATGGACGACGACGATTTGCGTCGGGGCCGTCCCACGTGCCACAAGCAGTTTGGCGAGGCGACGGCCATTTTGGCCGGTGACGGCTTACAAGCCCTGGCCTTTGAGGTATTGGCCCGGCATGTTCGGCCGGTCGAGGCGGCGGTGGAATGTTGTCGGGTGTTGGCGCAGGCGGCGGGGGCTTGCCAACTGGTCGGCGGCCAGGCGGACGACATCGCCGGTGGCCTGGAGGGGTCCAGCCAGGGGGAGGTCGAATGGATCCATCGGCGCAAGACGGGTGCCCTGATTCAGGCTTCCCTGCGTCTGGGGGCCACGGTGGCCCGGGCAGGGCCTGTGCGCCAGGAGGCCTTGGCGCGCTACGGCCGATGTCTGGGGCTGGCCTTCCAGATTACGGACGATCTGTTGGACGTTTGCGGCCAAGAGGCTCGGGTGGGCAAACGGGTTTGCAAGGACTCGGAGCGCGGCAAAGTGACGTTTCCGGCCTTGTTGGGGATTGAGCGAAGTGTCGAGCGGGCCAAGCAGCTGGTCGAGGAGGCCTGCGCGGCCCTGGCGCCTCTGGGCGCGGCGGCTGCAAGCTTGGAGGCTCTGGCTCGCTACGTCCTGGAAAGGAATCGCTGATGGACAAGATCCTGGCAACGATCCGATCGCCGAAAGACCTGCTGGCCTTGTCCGACGATGAACTGGTGCAACTGGCTGGCGAGATGCGCGAGGCCATGTGCGGATTGTTGGGCACCCGCAGCGCCCATTTCGCTTCCAACCTGGGGGTCATCGAACTGACGCTGGCCCTGCACACCACTTTCGATTTCAGTCGAGACCGCCTCCTCTGGGACACCGGCCATCAGGTCTACCCGCACAAGATGGTCACTGGGCGGTACTCGGCCTTCAGCACGATCCGCACCAAGGGCGGCTTGATGGGCTATCCCAACCCACAGGAAAGCCCTTATGACCTGTTCATGACCGGCCATGCCGGGTGCAGCGTATCTTGCGCGTTGGGCCTGAAATGTGGCGACGACCTGCTCCGGCCCGAGGAAGGGCGGCACGTGGTGGCGGTCATTGGTGACGGGGCATTTCAGTCGGGCATCGTTTTCGAAGCTCTGAGCAACGCCGGCGGGCTGAAGAAGAATCTCACGGTCGTACTGAACGACAACAAGATGTCCATCTGCCCGCGCGTAGGGAGCCTGGCTGAATACCTGGACCGCCTGCGCATGACCCACTTCTACGCCGGGTTGAAGACGGAGATCTATCGCCTGCTGGGTCATGTGCCGTTGATCGGCGATTCCATGGAGCGACTGCTCAATCAGATTCGCGACGCGGTGAAGGCGGGGCTGCTGGGCGGCATGCTCTTCGAAGAGTTGGGGTTCCATTACCTCGGTCCCGTGGACGGCCATAACATCAAGCAGCTGCAGAAGCACCTGCGCATGGTGCGCGAGTTTGACGGGCCGGTGCTGTTGCATGTGGTGACGGAAAAGGGTCACGGCTTTGAGCCGGCCGAGGAGGATCCCACATCGTTCCACGCCCCGGCCCCCTTCTATCGCAAGAACGGTTCGCAGATCACGTTCAAGGAGAGGCCGGCGGTCAGCTACACCCAGGTGGCTCGGGATGCGATCCTGGCGGCCATGGAGAACGACCAGCGCGTGGTGGCCATCACCGCGGCCATGTGCCAGGGCAACATGTTGGAGCCGGTGCGCGACCGGTTTGCCGAGCGGTTTTTCGATGTGGGGATTTGCGAATCCCTTGCGGTGGCCTTCGCCGCCGGGCTGGCCAAGGCCGGGCTGCGCCCCATCGTGGACATCTACAGTACGTTCTTGCAGCGGAGTTACGACCAGATCTTCCAGGAGCTTTCGCTGCAGAGCCTGCCGGTTCTGTTGATGCTCGACCGCGCCGGCCTCACCGGCCCGGACGGCCCCACGCACCACGGCGTGTTCGATCTGGGCTACCTGCGCGTCTTTCCCCACATGGTGGTGATGGCCCCGGGGGATGCGGCGGACCTGAGCCTGATGGTCCCCTTCGCGTTGTCCCAGGCGTGTCCCTGTGCCATCCGCTACCCCAAGGCTCGGGCCGAGCAGGTCCGCCCGCACCCGGAACCTGTTGAGCTGGGCAAGGCAGAGTGGATACGCCACGGCGAGGCGGGGACGATCATCGCTTGCGGCCCCCTGCTATCGCCCTGCGTGGCGGCGGCCGACCAGCTGGCCGGCCAGGGGATGGATGTTGGGGTGATCAACGCCCGTTTCGTCAAGCCGCTCGATACCGGTACGATCCTGGAGGCGATCCAGGGCTCGCCCTTCGTCCTTACCGTAGAAGAAGGGACGCTGGCCGCCGGCTTCGGCAGTGCCGTCGTGGAGGCTGCCGTCGATGCCGGCGTCGATGTGAGGCGGCTGCGCCGCCTGGGCATTCCCGATCACTACGTGGAACACGGCGGCCGCGGGGAATTGTTGGCCGACCTGGGCCTGGATGCCGCCGGTATCGCCCGCCGCTGCGTCCAACTGGCGGGCCTCCAACATGCGCGCCGGCCGGCTCCCGTGCGTCGGGCGCGGTGAGAGGCTTTCGGACTTGCCCGCCCGATGGCCAGCCCCATGTGTGCCCCATGCCAGGCAGTTGGTCAACGCGCATCGCAAAACCATCCGCCGAGTTTCTACCGCGGCGCCCACGGGGCGCGAACGGATAGCTCTCGGGCGGAAGCTGTCGGGGGGCAAGGCGATGAGGCGTGAAGAGATGCCCCGGAGCCAGTCGGGACGCTCCGCAGGAAACGCAGCGAACCAACCACGTCCGGCCCGGTTGCGGTGCGCCTCATGTAGCCTATACTAAAGGGTTCGGCTTCACTTCCACGTTGGGCCCGCCCCTGCAACCATGCCCGCTTCGGACATTGTTATCCAAGGAGCCCGGGAACATAACCTCCAGGGGGTGAACCTCGTCCTGCCCCGCAACCGGCTGATCTGTTTCACCGGGGTGAGCGGTTCGGGCAAGAGTTCGCTGGCCTTCGACACGTTGTACGCCGAGGGCCAGCGGCGGTATGTGGAGAGCTTGTCCAGCTTTGCCCGCCAGTTTCTGGGACAGATGCCCAAGCCGGACGTGGACCGCATCGTGGGGCTCAGCCCTTCGATTTCGATTTCCCAGAAATCGGGCGGCCAGAGCCCCCGGAGCACGGTCGGCACGATCACCGAGATTTATGACTATCTGCGGGTCCTCTACGCTCGGGTGGGCACGGGGCACTGCCCCCAATGTGGCCGGCCCATCACGGCGCAGTCGCGGGAGGAGATCGTCCAGCGGGTGGCATCGTTGCCCTCTGGCACGCGGCTGGTGGTTTTGGCTCCATTGGTGCGCGGCCAGAAGGGCGAATACCGGGACTTGTTTGCGGGGCTTTTGAAGCAGGGGTTCGTGCGGGCCCGCGTGGACGGGGCTGTGGTGCGGCTGACCGACCGGCTTCAACTGGATCGCCAGATGCGGCACGACATCGAGGTGGTGGTCGACCGGCTGACGATCGGTTCGTCCAGTCGAGCGCGGGTGAGCGAGGCGGTGGAGTGGGCGCTGAAGCTGGGCAAAGGGAATCTGATCGTGGCCCCTGATCGGTCAGCCGAAGACGGGGCAGGGCAGTGGGGCGAGGATCTGCAGCTATCGGGCCATCATGCGTGCACGCACTGCGGGTTGAGTTTCGAGCCGCCCCGTCCGCAGCTGTTCAGCTTCAACAGCCCGCAGGGCATGTGCCGTGCCTGCGACGGGCTGGGCGAAGTCTACACCTTCGACCCCCAGCGGCTGATCCCCGATGCGAGCAAATCGTTCCAGCAAGGGGCCTTCGAACTGATCGGCAAATGGCGTGAGCTGGGACGCTGGAAGCGGCACATCTATCGCGGGGTGGCCGAAACGCTGGAACGCAAGTACGGGTTGGAGCCCGGCACGGTGCTGGAAACCGCCTGGGAAGAGCTCGCCCCGATCGTCCAGCAGAAGCTCCTCTGGGGCACCGGCGACGAGCACATCACCTACACCTGGCGCAGCGGGCCCTACGGGCACAAATGGGGAGGCAAGTTCGAGGGGATCATCCCCAACCTGTTGGCCCAGTACCGCAACACGAGAAGCCGCATCCAGCGACGGATGCTGGAAAAGTACATGGACGTGGTCCCCTGTGGTGAATGTGGCGGCCAGCGGCTCAACCCTCAGGCCCGGGCGGTGACGCTCACCACCCGGGCGGCGAAGTTTCGCCACAAACCATCGCGGAGTCTGCCCGAGGTCTGTCAGTTGCCCGTGGCCGACGCCGAGCTGTTCTTCTCCGAACTGAAGTTGGACGAGGCCGGTCAGGTGATCGCCTCCGAGGCGCTGAAAGAGATCCGCGGCCGGCTGGGCTTCCTCAAGAACGTGGGCCTCGATTACCTGAGCCTCGACCGCACCGCTCCGACCCTTTCCGGCGGGGAGATGCAGCGCATCCGTTTGGCCGGCCAGATCGGCTGCGGCCTGGTGGGCGTGCTGTACATCCTGGACGAGCCTTCCATCGGGCTTCATCCGCGGGACAACCGGCGGCTGCTGGACACGGTGGCCCGGCTCCGCGACCAGGGCAACACGGTGATCGTGGTCGAGCACGACGAGGACACCATGCGGGCGGCCGACTACATCGTGGATTTCGGCCCCGGTCCCGGTGTGCGCGGCGGTCGGATCGTGGCCGCCGGGCCGCTCGAGGCGGTGGCGGGCGAGCGGCAGAGCGTGACGGGCCAGTATCTGCGGGGCCAGCGACGGATCGAAGTGCCGCCCACGCGCCGTGCGGGCAACGGCCAGCGGCTGGTCATCCGCGGTGCATCGCACAACAACCTCAAGGGTATCGACGTAGAGATCCCGCTGGGCACCTTCGTCTGTGTGACCGGCGTCTCCGGGTCAGGGAAGAGTTCGCTGGTCGGCGACATCGTGGCCGAAGCCTTGCGGCGCGACCTGAACGGTGGTATCGGTCTGCCTGGGGCCCACGAGCGGATCGAGGGCCTGGAGCACCTGGACAAGATGATCGCCATCGACCAGGCGCCCATCGGGCGCACGCCCCGCTCGAATCCGGCCACGTATATCAAGCTATGGGACGATATCCGGAACCTCTTCGCCCAGCTGCCGGAGTCCAAGCGGCGGGGTTACGCCCCCGGACGATTCAGCTTCAACGTCTCCGGCGGCCGTTGCGAAGCCTGCGACGGCAACGGCTCCAATCGGCTGGAGATGGATTTCCTGGCCGACATCTGGATCACTTGCCCCGTCTGCCAAGGCAGCCGCTTCAACCGGGAAACGCTCCAGGTGCGCTACAAGGGGCGCTCCATCGCCCAGGTGCTGGAGATGGACGTCCAGGAAGCCCTGGAACACTTCCAGAACATCCCCAAGATCCGCCACAAACTCCAGACGCTCCACGACGTGGGCCTGGATTACATGAAGCTGGGGCAGCCGTCCCCGACCCTGTCCGGCGGCGAAGCCCAGCGGATCAAGCTGGCCCGGGAACTGGTCAAAAAGAGCACCGGCCGCACCCTCTACCTGTTGGACGAACCCACCACCGGGCTCCATTTCGCCGATATCGAACTGTTGCTCAAAGTCCTGCACGGATTCGTCGACGCCGGCAACACCGTGCTGGTGGTCGAGCATAACATGGAGGTGATCAAGACGGCCGATTGGATCATCGACCTGGGCCCGGAAGGGGGCGAGGGGGGTGGATGGATCGTGGCCGCCGGCACGCCCGAACAGATCACTCGCGCGCCGGCCTCGCACACCGGACGGGTGCTCCGCCGTGTGCTGGAGGGCAAGCGGGTCGTCTCCGATGAGGGGCGGAAGAAACCGGCCGGCCGACTGCCTCGCCGCGGTACCCAGGCCAAGGCCATCAAGGTGCGGGGGGCGGCTCAGCACAACCTCAAACACGTGGACGTCAACATCCCGCGCGATCGGCTCACGGTGTGCTGCGGCCCCAGCGGCTCCGGCAAGACGTCCCTGGCCATGGATACGATCTATGCCGAAGGTCAACGCCGTTACGTAGAAAGCCTCAGCGCGTACGCCCGCCAGTTCGTCGGTCGACTGGAAAAACCCAAGGTGGACCACATCGAAGGGCTCTCGCCGGCCGTGGCCATCGAACAGAAACACCTCGGCCACAACCCGCGTTCCACTGTGGGCACGGTCACCGAGGTGTACGACTACCTGCGGATCCTCATGGCCAGGCTGGGCCAGCCGTACTGCCCGGAGTGCGAAGTGCCCGTGGGGACGCAATCGGTCGACGAGATCATCGGCAAGGTGATGGCATTGGGGGAAGGCAAGCGGCTGTATCTGATGGCGCCGCTGGAGATCGAGCCCGGCCGGGGATACGAGACCCTTTGGGACGAAATCCGCTCGCAGGGCTACGTGCGCGTGCGCATCGACGGCCAGACCTTCGCCATCGACCGGGTGCCGCAGATCGATCGGCGGCGCAAGCACCGCGTCCAGGTCGTGGTGGACCGGGTGGTGCTTCGCCCCGAGGCTCGCAGCCGCGTGGCCGACAGCGTGGAAAGCGCCTTGGCCCTGGGCCGCGGGGTGATCGAAGTGGCCCACGTCGACCCCGATCTGCCGGAACCGCAATGGCAAGTGGATGTCCACAGCCAGCATTTCGCCTGCCAGCGCTGTGGGCGGAGCTTCGAGCCACTGTCGCCCCATCATTTTTCATTCAACACCCCGTTGGGTTGGTGTCCGCAGTGCGAGGGGCTGGGGGTTCAAACGGGCACCAACCCGGCTGCGCTGTTGCACGACGCCCGGCGCTCGTTGGCCGACGGGGCCGTGGCCGCATGGCCGGATCCAACGAGGCAGCTGTTCGGGAACATGCTCCAGTCGTTGGCCCGCCGCACGGCCATCCCCACCGATGTGCCCTTCCAACAGCTGGCCACGCGCCATCGCCGTCTGGTCATGCACGGCACGGGGGACCAGTGGTTTGAGGCCCGCGACGAGTCGGTCGATCCGCCCGTGGTGTTTCGTTTCCAGTACAAAGGGCTTTATCCGGCCGTGGAGGAGGCCAGCCGGCTGGCGCCGTCGCTGAGATCCCAGCTGGACGAGCTGCTCGATGAAGTGGAATGTTCCGCCTGCGGCGGAAGCCGCCTCCGGGACGACGCCTCGGTGGTACGCCTGCGCGGACGGACGATCGACGAGATCTGCCGGCTGCCTCTAGGCCAGCTGCTGGCCGAACTCGAAGCATGGCAGCTCACTCCGGCCGAGGAGGAGATCGCCGGCCAGTTGGTCCGCGATATCCGAAACCGCGTCCAGTTCCTGGTGGACGTGGGCTTGGATTACCTCACGCTGGCCCGGCCCGCCCCCACGCTATCCGGCGGCGAGATGCAGCGGATCCGTTTGGCCGCCCAGGTGGGAAGCGGCCTGTGTGGGGTGCTCTACGTGCTGGACGAGCCGACCATCGGCCTCCATCCCCGGGACAACCGGCGGCTGCTGGACGCTCTGTCCAAACTCCGCGACCTGGGCAACACCTTGCTGGTGGTCGAACATGACCGCGACGTGGTACGACACGCCGACTACCTGCTCGATTTCGGCCCTGCCGCCGGAGAGCAAGGCGGGCGGATCGTGGCCCAGGGCACGCCGGAGCAGATCACCGCGCGCCGCCGTTCGGTCACCGGCCCGTACCTGGCCGGTACCAAAGCCATCCCCGTGCCGGCCAACCGGCGGATGCCCTCGGCCCCCATGGCCTCCCGCGCCGAACCGCCTCCGCCGCCGGGTGGTGGCTGGCTGGAAATCCGCGGCGCCCGCCAGCACAACCTGAAGAACATCGACGTGCGCATCCCGTTGGGCACATTGACCGTGGTGACCGGCGTCAGCGGCAGCGGCAAGAGTTCACTGATCGACGATGTGCTCTACGGTGCCCTGGCCCATCGGTTGCATCGGGCGAGCACTTCCATCGGAGCCCACGACCAGATCTGTGGCATCGAGCAGATCGACAAGGTGATCCGCATCGACCAGCAGTCGCTGGGCCAGACGCCCACCTCGAACCCGGCTACGTTCACAGGGCTGTTCGATCTGGTGCGCCAACTCTACGCCCAGCTTCCGGAATCGAAACTCCGTGGCTATTCAGCCCGCCGTTTCAGCTTCAACGTACCCGGCGGCCGCTGCGAAAAATGTGAGGGCAACGGCCAGCTGAAGATCGAAATGCACTTCCTGCCCGACGTCTGGATCCCCTGCGACGCCTGCGGCGGACGGCGCTACGAACGGGAAACGTTGGCCGTGCGTTACCACGGCCAATCGATCGCCGATGTGCTGGAGATGTCCTGCGCCCAGGCTTCGAAGCTGTTCGAGAACATCCCCAAGATCCGCCGGATACTGCAGCTGCTTTGCGATGTGGGCTTGGATTACCTCAAGCTGGGCCAGCCGGCCCCGACGCTCTCGGGAGGCGAAGCCCAACGCGTCAAGCTGGCCGCCGAACTGGCCCGCCCCGATACGGGCCGCACCCTGTACCTGTTGGATGAACCGACCACGGGGCTCCATTTCCAGGACCTGGCCAAACTGCTCGACGTGCTCAACCGGCTGGTCGACCTGGGCAATACGGTCGTCGTGATCGAACACAACCTGGACGTGATCAAAGGGGCCGACTGGGTCATCGACCTGGGCCCCGAGGCGGGCGAGGGGGGCGGGTGGGTCGTCGTGGCGGGGA
>DQVB01000562.1 GCA_015661985.1 Planctomycetota bacterium
ATAGCTATTTCAGAGGAGAACAACCGCAAGAGTAGTGGCTCAACTCTCCCGCTCCTTTCCCTCGCCCCCGTGAGCCCGGGCCATGGTGTGGCCCGGGGCGGTTGGGTTACGCGCCGAGCCGCCCCCAACGGGGCAGACGAGGCTTCGGCTGACACGGTTCTGGGCGCCCAGCTCGGGCGGGCGGCATTGCGGGAAACGAGGAAGACTTTTCCGATTGCACCGACTTTTCTGAAAGTTTCGGCCAGGCAGCGTCCGATAAGCGGATCGACCAGGGCCCCAAGGGCCCTCATGATGTCTCCCCCCCTGATTCTGAGGAACGAGTCGATGAACGTACGGACGGTGGTCGCCAGACCCGTTCTGGGGCTTGTGTTCGCCTCTGCTCTGCTGCTGGCCACGACAACCCCCGGGTGGGCTCAATGGGTCCCGATCAAGTCGCGATCTTCCCCCCGCGGGACGTGGGAGGCCCGAGTTCTTCGGCATGGGGTACCCGATGGGCCGCCCCAGCTGCTGCGTGGGCAGACGGACCCGCTGGGCGACCCCTGGGATCCGACCCCGACGGCCACATTGACGTTCGAGCCTGAGTTGCCTCCCGATGTGGTCCTGGCCGCCGCTGAAGAAGAAGCGGAAATCATTCCGCCGGGCGAGCCGCTGGAGCCGGCCCCTCTGGAAGAAGGCCCTCTGCTGGAAGGCTTCGACCCCTACGCCGACGCCTGTGCCCCGGCATGCAACGATTGCGGACAACCGGGCGGCTTCTGCTGCGCACCTGGCTTGGGCGTCGTAGGGACCCTCTGCCGGCTGATCGGCCATCCTGGCCCCGGACGGCTCATGGTCTTCAGCGGTGTGCAGGGCTTCAAAGGCCCGACCGACCAGGGCCGGAACGGGAATTTCGGCTTCCAGTTGGGCAGCAACCTGAGCGGTCCCTTGTTCCGTCGCCTGGGTGTCGGTTACCAAGTCGGATTCACCGTGGCGCAGAGCGATCTTTCGGGCCATCAAACCGAAGGCTTCCTGCGTGCGTCGGACCGCGACCAGTTCTATCTGACCACGGGGATTTTCCGCCGCGCCGCGGCCGGCTGGTGGCAGTGGGGCGTGGTGGTCGACTATCTTCACGACAACTACCTCGAGTCGGCCGACTTGGCCCAGATCCGCAGCGAAAGCGCCCTGGTGCTGCCCGGAGGCCGTGAAATCGGCTACTGGGGCGCCTACGGCGTCACTACCGACCGCTTCGATCGGCTGCGTATCGGGCTGGAGCCCACCGACCTGTTCGCCTTCTTCTATCGGCGGCGATTCAGCGGCGGGGGCCAGGGCCGTGTGTGGGCCGGCTTTACCGGCCAAGGAGACGGGCTGCTGGGCGCCAACGCCTCGGTGCCCATCGGCTCCAGCTGGTCGCTGGAAAACCACTTCACCTACCTGGTCCCCAAACAGGGCGGCAACTCCGGCGGCCAGCAGGAAGAGGCGTGGAATGTGGCCATCCGATTGGTCTGGTACCCCGGCCAGTGCTCCCGCACTGCCCTGCAGACTCCTTACCATCCGCTCTTCTACGTGGCCGACAACTCGGTCTTCATGGTCGATCGGGATTGACCGGCCCGTCGTCTCGCCTCCGCCCTGGCAAAGGCGACCGCCGGCGTGTAGTATCTCTGTATCTTGATCGTCCGGGCGTTCGGACGGACGCCTCGGTACCACACATCGGGGTTCGGGGGGACGTTCGAAACGAAACCGATCGTCCAGCTCACGTGCCCAGCGGGCCGAACGACCGAGATGTTTTCAGGCTCGACGTGGCTATCCAGGTTTGATGCCGCACTCGTCTGCCTCGCACTTGTCTTGGCAAGCCACTCGCCGGCAGCCCAGCCCGGGGACGGACCGCACAAACCCATTCCGGCGAAGGACCACCGGGCACGGCCGGATGCGGCGGAAGAGCTGCCCGTCACGGGAAAGGGCTCCGGGCATCATGCCGCCGGTGAGGTGACGTACAGAGATCTGCGAGAGAAACTGCGCAGGTTGCTGGAGACCAAGCTGCGGAGCTCCGGCACCCGGCACCCTTGTGCACCCGGCTACGAGGCCCGGACGATCCGAGGATGGACAGTCTTGGTCAGCCGTCAGCTCATGAAGGACGACGAGGAGGCGACTGAGCGCGCCCTCGATCTGCTGGAGAGACAGCTGGAGCACATCATCCGGAATGTACCGGCACCGGTGGTCGAGTACCTGCGCACCGTTCCGCTCTGGTTTTCTCCGGTGTATCCGGCAGCGCGACCGACGGCCGAGTACCATCCCGACCCGGAGTGGCTGCGCCACCACGGCCGGCCGCTGGCATTGACCCAATGCATCGAATTCACGAACATCGACATCTTCGAACGAGAAACACGGCGGATGCCCGTCTTCGCCTTCCATGAGCTGGCCCACGCGTACCACGACCAAGTGCTCGGATTTGACAATCCTCAGGTGCAGGCGGCCTACCGCCACGCCCTGGAACAGAAACTCTACGAGCACGTGCTGCGCCGCCACGGCGACGGGCGGAGCACCGTCGAACGGGCGTACGCCATGGACAACGCGCGAGAATACTTCGCGGAGACCAGCGAAGCGATGTTCGGCCAAAACGATTTCTACCCGTTCACCCGGGAAGAACTCAGGGAGCACGATCCAACGATGTACCGGCTGTTGGAAGAGCTCTGGCTATGCCACCCGGCCCCATGCCGGCCCCGTGACAAATCGCCCACAAAGGGACACCCATAGGAGGAACGGCCCCCGCGGGGATCTGGTTCGCTCTCCTTCGTCACCTTGCCCCGGGACGTTTCGCTGGTCGGCTTTTCCGTCCTTCCGTGCTCCTCTGTCCTCGGCGGGTGTGCTCCGTGTTTTCGTTGAGCGGCGGGCCGCGGAAGCTGAAGAAGACGGCTTCGATGGTGTTGAAATCGAAGGTAAACTGG
>DQVB01000278.1 GCA_015661985.1 Planctomycetota bacterium
TGGCCCATTTACGCCACGCGCGGTTGGACATTTCCGCGCTGGACCTGGGAAGAGCTCGACAAGCGGAGAAAACCACATCGTCTGCGATATATTGTGTTCCCCGTTTCCTGTGTTCTGCCTCCGTTTGGCCGATGCTCCTCCCCCGTAGGCCCACGGGCGTGGGGCCGGATTACAACAGATTGGGAGTAGCGGTTGGTTGACAGTTTGGGGGTCCCCTCGGTAGATTAGGAAAGGAGGCCGATGCGCGCTGAAAACTCTGGTCTGACGGCCCAAGGCTGGCTTCGATGCATGCAGCGGAACAGGTTCTCCTCCCCTAATACCGGCGCCGGGAGCGAAGGATCAGGTGGTTCGGCCTGATTGTTAGTTGACAGAAAGGGACTGCGCGATGCCCAAAAGCGATGCTGTTTGGGGAATTGATATCGGCAGCTGTTCGCTGAAGGCGATCCGTTGTCGGCCGGGCAATCGGGAGACGCAACTCGTCGCCGACGCCTTCGATTATATCGAGTACCCTCAGATTTTGACGCAGCCAGGGGCGAACGCCGAGGAGCTGGTGGCGGAGGCCTTGAGCCAATTCCTCTCGCGGAACCCGGTGCGCGGTGATCGGGTGGCCATTGCGGTACCCGGGCATAGCGGCCTGGTACGATTCATCACGCTTCCTCCGGTGGAGACGAAGCGGATCCCCGACCTGGTCCGGTTCGAGACGAAGCAGCAGATCCCCTTTGACCTGGACGAAGTGGTGTGGGACTACCACCAGATGAGCGGAGGGATGGTCGAGGAGGGCTTTGCCCTGGATACGGAGATCGGCCTGTTTGCGATGAAGCGGGAGCAGGTCGACCGCTCCTTGGAGCCGTTCCAGAAGGCGGCCGTCGAAGTGGATCTGGTGCAGCTGGCGCCGGTGGCGTTGTACAACTATTTGGTTTTCGACCAGATGCCCGATCTGCCGCCGCCGGACGAGTTTGATCCGGAGAATCCGCCCCCTTCGGTGGTCGTTTTGTCCATGGGTACCGAGGCGACGGATCTGGTGGTCAGCAACGGTTTCCGCGTTCGCCAGCGCAGCATCCCCTTGGGGGGCAATCACTTCACGAAGGCCTTGACCAAGGAATTGAAGCTCACCTTTGCCAAGGCCGAGCATCTGAAGCGGAACGCCACCAGCGCGCCGGACCCGAAGGCCGTTTTCCAGGCCATGCGGCCGGTGTTCAACGATTTGCTGACCGAGATCCAGCGTTCGATCCGTTATTTCAACACGCTGGATCGGAAGATGCAGATCGAAAAGGTGTTGGCCCTGGGCAACGCCACCAAGCTGCCGGGGCTGACCCGTTACTTGGCCCAAAATCTGGGTTGCGAGGTCGTGCGCGTCGAGCAGTTCCGGAGTTTGGCCGGATCGGAAGTGAAAGACGCGCCGGCCTTCAAGCAGAACTTGCCCGCCTTTGCCGTCTGCTACGGGTTGGCCCTTCAGGGGCTGGGAAAAGGCACGATCCAGACGAACCTGATCCCCAGAGAGATCATCAGGGATCGCGTCATCCGGGAAAAGAAGCCCTGGGCTGTGGCCGCTGCCGCCTTGCTGCTTTTGGGCTGTGCCATCAGTTTCGTCAGTTTCTCCCGGGCATTGGGTACTGTGGACGAGGCCACGTTCGGTCCGGTCGAGCAGAAGCTGGAGGATGTCAAACAGCGGGCGGACGGTTTCCAGAACCAGGTGACGACGCTCCAGAGCGATTTCGACCGTCTCAAGCAGATCGGCAACAACCTTGTGCTCAATATCACCGGCCGCCGCCAATGGCTGGAGCTACTCAAAGTGATCAACGATTGCCTGCCCCGGGACCGGCCGGGCCAGGTGCCCGAGAAGATCGAAGAGCGGCGGGAGCTGCACATTACCAGCATCGAGTGTCAGCGGACGGATAATCTGGAGAAATGGTACGCTTGGGTGAAGAAGAACGTGGAGCAGAAACACGGCTATATGGGCAAGCCGCCCGAAGAGGAGACCGCCCAGGCAGACGCTGCGATAGGGGCTCCTGCCACAGACCCATCAGGTGGCATGGGGACAGCCGATGCAGCGGCGGGAACGAGTTCGGCCTTCGGCGGGGGTGGCGCCGTGGAGGAAGCGCCCATCTCCGGCGAAGGATGGGTGATCCGGCTGACCGGCTACCACTACCATAATCGAACCCAGGCCAGAGGCAGGGAAGCAGATCTCTACGGTAACCAATACGTGATTCGTACGTTGATCGAGAACCTGTGTTCCAAACCGATCATGCTGGGAGATCCCCCGCAGAAGTATTTGCCCCACGAATTGGGGATCTACTATCCGTCCTTGATCAACCCGCAGCGTGTCCAGATCGTGAGGGTACGGAATCCGAAGGCCTCTGGTACGGCGGGGACGACCGCGTACGCCGGAGCCGGATACGGTGGGGGGATGCAGGGTTATGGGTCGTATGGCATGATGGGCGAGGACGAAGAGGGCATGGACATGATGGCCAACGGCATGATGGGCGGCGGCGGAATGACGGCCTCGGCCACAGGGCCGAGCGGCCCGGTACGGGCAGGGGCGGAGGAATCGGACGAGCCGGCGGAGATCGAATTGCCAAGGCTGGATTTCGTCGTCGAATTTGCCTGGAAACCCGTCATTCCGGGCCAAGAGGAGGAAGAACAGGAAGAGGCCGGGGCCACGGTGCCTTTCGCGCCGAACATGTCGGCCCCGTGACGGTTTGGCGTGCCATTGGGAAGGAGCACGACTATGGACCAATTGAAAATCGCCTTGGAGGTCCTGAAAAAGTATCACTTCTGGGTCCTTTGCGGCGTAGTGATCGTAGTGGGCCTGGCCATCTGGTTCTTCGCCTCGGCCGGTTTGGCCAAGCAGTTCGACGAACGACAGCAGGCGATCGAAAGCAAAGTGAGCGCGGCCGAATCGATCCCCGCCCAGCCGCCCAACCAGGAGACGTTGGACCGGATCAACGCCCAGGTTGAGATCCTGAGGAAAAAGGTCTACGCCACTTGGGAGAAGCAGTACGAGCGACAGCGCAAGGAGAATCCCTGGCCCAAGGAGTTAGGCGACGCGTTTGTGCAGTACGTGAGCACACTGCGGCCGCCTTCATTGGAGGAGTACCTCAGCGGGCTCACCAGCGAGTCCGAGATCCACCCGGACTACCGCGAAGACTACTGGAATTACATCCAGAAACATCTGCCTGCCACGCTGGAGATCGTCGATGCCCGGCTGCCGGCGCGCAAAGACGAGAACGGCCAATGGGTCAAGGAGAACCCCTTCGACGTCCGTTCCAGCAGCACCCAGGGCACGGCAGGGTATGGTGGGATGTTCGGCGGTGAATATGGGGGCTTCGGCGGGATGGGCGATGAAATGGAGGGCGGATACGACGAAGCCTTCTCGGGGGGGATGGCCGGCTACATGGGGGAAGGCACCACGGCGGGGGGCCGCAGCACCGAGACCCAAATGGTGGGTGTCGTGGACATCTCCAAGAACGCTTTGGAGAGCATCCGGCGCCAGTTGACCTTCTCCGGTTTCCCCAGCTCGGAGCAAGTGTGGCTGGCGCAGGAAAGCCTTTGGGTCTACGAAAGCCTCCTGCGAATCATTGCAAAAACCAACAAGGGCGCCACCGCCCCTTACAACGCCAAGATCGTTCGGATCGAAGCGCTTGACATTGGCCAGGCGGCAGCGAGGGCCTTCTTGCAAGGTCCCCGGCTGTTCCCCGATGGCCGCGAGGGGAGCTCGTTGGCCGGGGTCGAAGGCGAAGGCGGCATCATGGGCATGGCCACTGGCGAAGGCCTCGATTTGGGCGGCTTCGACTCGATGGGCGGCGACAGCATGGGGGAAAGCATGATGGGCAGCTTCGGGTTTTCCGAAGGTGGAGACGAGGAAGGCGGTATGGGTGACATGGGCGGCATGGGTGGTATGGGGGGCATGGGCCTGCCCGGCGAAGAGGGTTCCACAGCGACGACGACGTCGAACCGGGCGAGTCGGGTTGCCCGGCTTCTGCGGGGCCGCTATGTGGATCTGAAAGGCAACCCGGTTATGGATCTGGAAAACCCACCCTTCGCCGAGTTCCGACTGATGCCCGTGCGGATGCTGTTGCACATGAAGCAGACGGCCCTTCCCGAGCTGCTGGTCAATTGTGCTAATGCCACCATGACGGTGCTGGTGCGCCAGGTTCGCGTACGCCCGGGCGGGATGCGCGGGGCGGTCAGCGGTGGTACTGGCGAGATGGCCGGCTTCGGCGGAATGCTCGGTGGCCAGGGCTACGGCGAAGGGATGGCTTTTTTCGGGGGCGGCATGGGGGACATGGGGGATACGGAAGGCGAGTTCGAGGGGGGCGACATGATGGCGTCCTTTGGTTCCGGCGGAGCTCCAGGAGGGGCGGGGACGGTGACGGAGAGCAGCTCGGAGGTGATGCCGATCGAGATCCAGGGGATGATCTTCATTTTCAACCCGCCTGACTTGTCGAAGCTGGGTACCGGAACCGGAACGGCTGCCGCGCTGCCTTCGGCCGGGGCGGGTGAAGCGGTTGCTCCAGACGAGGCTGCTGCTGGGGAAGCCGCACCGCCGGCTCCGCCGACCGGGGCGGGCCA
>DQVB01000669.1 GCA_015661985.1 Planctomycetota bacterium
GGCGCCCACCTCCGCCTGCACCAGCACGGCGCCGCGCTGGTCACCGAACCGCTCGGCCCGTTCCAGCCCACCGGTCAGCCGCGGACCGTCCGCGCGAACCCGCAACGGGCCGTATGGCGTCTGGACCACCGTCGTCCCCGGCTCGTCCTCCGAATCGCCGGGAAGCTCGACCAGGCCGAACAGGGAAGAAGGCCCGTCCACACGAGGCTCTTCCCGCGGCCGGTCGAACAGGAATGGAGGTACACCGTCGGCCGAACTGGTCAGGCAGATCAACGTGTTCCCGCGGGCCACCCACGCCCGCAGCTTCGACCACGCCGCCTCGGCCCTGTGCGGGTCGGGCGGCTCCCACGCATCGCGGCCGGCCGTGATCAGACACACGCCTTGCGAACGGGCCAGCCCGGCCAGGCCGTGCCAGACGGGCTCTGGCATGGGCAGCACATCATAGCCCAGCCGCTCGGCAAAGCGGACCAGTCCCAGCCCGCCGCCAGTTCCCGCGTCCTCCACACAAGCGGTCAAGCCGGTCCGATAAGCCGCGCTGAGGCGCTGGCCCACGTAGTACGTCACCAGCAGAACAACCAGCAGGCCGAGTGCAAGCGCCATGATGCGCACGCCGCGTCTCACGTTTCCCGGCCCTCCGGCTGTGGGTAAACCAGTCGTTCGCACCGGCCGATCATCTGCTCAGCCTGACCCCGGTCGACCGGCAAACGCCCGTACCACGTGCGATCGAACTCGACGGCCACAGACAGGAACCGGTCGGCCAAAGCCCCGCGAGGCAGCAATTCGTGGTAGTATTCCCGGTTCGTGCGTGACGGGTCATAGCGCAGCAGCCCGCGGTCCTGAAGCGAGGCCAACAGGGCCAGGAAGGCGTAGCGCACGGCGTCGCGAAAGCGGCCCTCCCGGGCCATCTGCCGGGCCCGCTCGAACAGTTGGCCGGCCCCCGGCAAACGCTCTTGGGGGGTCAGCCGGCGCGCCGGGGGCTCGCGCGTTTCGCCCCTCAACCACCGGGCCAACAGCTGCCGCCGTCGCCACAGAAGCGCGCCGATCACCAGCACGGTCAGGCCCGTCAACACGCCCCACAAAAACCAACCGGGCAGCCTGCCCGCAGTCCATCTCGTGCCAAACAGGCCCTCCAGAAGATCCGCCAGCCACTTGAGCAGCGCTTCCAGCCCATCGGCGATCCATCCCAGAAGCTTGCCGATCGCTCGCGCCACCCCCGGAAGCTCAGGACCCTCGACGCGCGCCGTCCGTTTCCACCAGAACTCGGGCCCCTCGAACGACTGGCGTACCGCCCCGCGCACAGCCTCGGCCTCTGCGGGGCCCAGTGCCGATGGGGCTCGCTCGCTCCCCCTGGCCTCGACAACGCCCGGCGGGCCGCCGAGGTGGGAGCCCACCGCCGGCCCGTTCGCCCACAGACGGGCGGCAAAGGCCAATCCCACCATCATCGATCCGAGCAGGCCCCAGCGTTGCAAACCGGCAGGGCAGGACGGACATTCCTGTCCGTCATAAGTGGGCAAAATGCGCAATAAGCTGGCCATCGCAGATGTCACGAAATGTGAGTTTTCCGCACCAGCCCGAGTCGCAGGCCGACCCCATGATTGACGGGCAAGAATGCCCATCCTATGTTTCCTTTCTCGAACGCTGGGGTAGGCCGGTGCTCACAGACACTCTCTCCGCCAGCCCCGCGGACTTCAGTGCAAGGACGAAGCCACGCGCAACGACTCGCGCAGCTCGCGGATCCGCTCCCGCAACGACTCGCCCTCGCGCAGGTAGCGTATATCATGGTACAGCAACGTCAACGAAAGGCACCAGCTGACGGCCAGAACCGCCACAAGCGCCGCACCGCACAACAGCTCGAACACCCACACGTACTGCCCCAGCCACTGCGTGCCGGGTGTGGCCAACAGCTGGGTGGCCAACACGATCCGCGGCACCAGCACAGTGGCCATCAGACCGACGAACACACATAGATGGATCAAGGCCAGCACATGGAGGGCCGCTTCCTCCTTCAACAGGCCCCGCCCGCGCCGGAACACCTTGCGCTGGTTCTCGAACAATGCCACCATGGGCACCAGACACGTCCGCGGCCAGAGCCACAACAACGGCAGCCCCGCCAGGACAAACCAAATCACGTAGGACACGCCCAGCCGCACCGCCACCGGGAAAAGCCGGCCGCTGCGGGCCAGAACGTAACCAAAGCACTCGCTGGCAGTGGGTATCTTCCCTTGCGCACGCAGCCAGGCGAACGCTGCACAAGGGAGCGGCAAGAGGGTGAACGACCACATGACAACCGCCGGACACGCCACCCAGTAGATGAGATAGGCGTAGAGGGCCGGCAAGTCCCAGATGCGGACCATGGCGTGGATGGCAGCCGCGATGATGGCCACGCCGGCCAGCGTGGGCAGGGACAGAACGGCCAGGGCCGCTGGATGATCGTGCAGACACCAAAAGGCGCGGTCCATCTGCGTAAAGGATCGGCCAATCAAGGAAATTGCCCGACGTGCCATAACTCGTCCGCCTCTGTCACAGGACGTCGCCAGATCCAGCCGCCGAGAAGTCGTGACGTGCGGGTATTCTACCACCCGGCCGCCTGCCGGCAAATCCGTCCGACCGGGTTGTCCCCGACTCTTCCAGAGGATAGTATGGCCGGCACGTGGACGCCGGTCGCCGAGACGCCGCTTTTCCCGCCCAGGCCCCGCCCAGGCGTATCAACCCGCGGGTGCCGGCTCAAAGGAAAAAGCTGCAATGCATTGCCCCATTCCAAGGCGTCCCTTGGACGGGCCTTGCGGAAAAGACAGAGACCAGGGCAATCCC
>DQVB01000003.1 GCA_015661985.1 Planctomycetota bacterium
CCACAACCTCTTGGGGGCTTCCGCCAACGCGGCCCAAGTGGCTCGTCCTGCTGCCGTGGAGTTCTCCACTTGGCTTAATCGCCAGCGGCCAAGAAAAACATTACGGTGGGTCATCGCCCGCTTGCCCAGCGGCCTCGACCCACCCTACGACTACTCGCCCCCCTACGACTCGGCTTAATCCCCAGCACGCAAAAAAAGGGGGCACGGAATTTCCGGATTTTTTCCTCTTCCTCCAAGTTATGTGCGTTGCCTTGCGAAAAACGCTCGCATGCCACGTCGAAGAGGCATCTCGCCCACTGTCTCATCATGCCAACCGCATTACGGTGGGTCATCGGCCGCTTGTCCGGCGGCCTCGACCCACCCTACGACTACGACTCATCGACCCACCCTACGACTACACTATTGGCACTATTGGCGCAGTCCGGATGGTTGAATCTGGGCAACCCGCACAAGGGGGGACGCTTGTGCCACGAGCGATCTGTGCTCCCTCTGGACGAGCCTGAAACGCCCCGGCTTGCCCTGCGTCCAATCTGGAACCCGCTGCCACGGAGGTCCGACCGCCTGATGGGCAAGGGCCGCGTTTCTGGAAGGGTTGCACGTAGCCTCGCAGGCCGATAGCGTAGATGAGGCCACAGGCTGCGGCGTGTGGCCTTTTGCGCCCGACGTGTCCGTGACGTTGTGTCGAGCTCGCTCTGGCAGCCGGGAGGCGGCCCGCGGGCCGTTGGCCGCAGGAGCGAGCTTTGGTCCCTTTCGGTCTGTCAGCTTGGGGAGCATTTGGCCATGAAAACACAAGGCTTGTTGGCGATTCTTGCTGGCGTGGCGATTCTCTGGGCGCCGGTACCGGGCCGGACGGCGGACGAGCCGCCCAATATCATCTACATCTTGGCCGACGACCTGGGCTACGCCGAACTGGGTTGTTACGGCCAGAAGAAGATCCGCACGCCGAACCTCGACCGTTTGGCTCGGGAAGGGCTGCGATTCACCCAACACTATTGCGGCAACGCCGTCTGTGCCCCCTCCCGCTGTGCGCTGATGACGGGTAAGCACCCTGGCCATGCTTATGTGCGGAACAACCGCCGGGCCAAGCTGCCCCGGCAGGTAAAGGCGAAGTATGGGATGGAGTTCTCTGGCCAAGAGCCGATCCCGGACGCCGAGGTGACCATCGCGGAGATGCTCAAGCAGAAGGGCTACGCCACGGCGGCCGTGGGCAAGTGGGGCTTGGGGCATTTCGGCACCACGGGCGATCCGAACCGCCAAGGGTTCGATCTGTTCTTCGGCTACAACTGCCAGGCCCATGCGCACAGCTATTGGCCGGCATATCTCTGGCGGAACGGCCGCAAGGTGCTGCTCAGCAACGACCCGCCGGTGCCCGGTCACGCCCGGCTTCCGGCCGGCGCTGACCGGAACGACCCCGCCAGTTACGCCCCGTTCAAGGGCACCGATTACTCGCCCGACCGGATGATCGACGTGGCTCTGCGGTTTATCCGCGAGAACCAGAAGCGGCCGTTTTTCCTTTATTTCCCGTCGACCATCCCCCATTTGGCCTTGCACATCCCGGACGAGGACCTCGAGCCCTATCTGGGGCGATGGGACGAAAGGCCGTTCACGGGCAACGGTTACACGCCGCACCGTACACCGCGAGCCGCCTATGCCGCGATGATCAGCCGGCTGGACAGAGACGTCGGGCGGATCGTCGATCTGTTGTGCCAGCTCGGCCTGGATCGCCGCACCCTGATCCTTTTCTCCTCGGACAACGGCACGACTCATTTGAAGAAGGAGGTCGATTCCCGTTTCTTCGAAAGTGTCGGTCCGCTGCGAGGCCTGAAGGGGAGCCTCTACGAAGGCGGGATCCGCGTGCCCATGATCGCCTGGTGGCCGGGCAAGATCCACCCCGGAGGCGTTACCGACCACATCTCCGCGTTCTGGGACGTGATGCCCACCATTGCCGAAATCACGGGCACACACGCGCCCGAAGGGATCGACGGGATCAGCTTCGCCCCCACACTGCTGGGCCATCCCGAGAAGCAACGCCAGCACAGATTCCTGTATTGGGAGTTTCCCGGCTACGGGGGCCAGCAAGCCGTGCGGATGGGGCCATGGAAAGGCGTGCGGCAAAACATGCTGCGGCGGAGGAACCCTGATCCCCTCAAGATCGAACTGTACAACCTGGAGGACGACATTGGCGAATCGCGGGATCTGTCGGGCCAGTATCCCGAGATTGTGGCCCGCATCCGCACGATCTTGGAGGCCGAACATACACCCAGCCCGGTCTTTCCCCTGGGTCCTATCGACAGGTAGACTGCCGAGGGCGCCTGGTGGGGCCATGCCTGGGCCGGGCCTGGCCGCAGCTTGGCGCCCGCAGGGGGGGGCACGGCGCCCCGTGGGGGGCACGGCGTGGGAGGCCGGAGAGCCGTTTTTTCGGCGGCTCGGCTTGATCTGGATCAAAGACTCGCGGCCTTGACGGCGGCATCATCGGCTCCGTGGGGAATTCTCTGCCGGGAAGGGGAACTTGAGCCGTCGGGTGACGGAACGAGCAGACACGGAGCCAATGGCGATGACGAGGGACCCCATCCACTGTGACGGTGGCGGAGGGCCGGAGAAGCCCTGCCGTCGACGGTTTTTCTCCGCATCTTCAGTGGCCATGGCGGGCGGTTTGACGGCCGGCTACGGGGCCTTTTTCGCCATGGCCGGCCGTTTCCTCTATCCGGCCGAGGAGGAGCCGACGGCGTGGTTGTTCGTCACCGAGCTGGCGGCCGTCAAGGTAGGCCAGGCGATCGAGTATCGCACGCCGGCCGGAGCCCGCATCGTGATCGCCCGGCGGGGGGCCCGCGGCACGGCAGAGGATTTTGTGGCCCTTTCCAGCGTCTGTCCCCATTTGGGCTGTCAGGTGGAGTGGCAGCCCCACAAGGGCCGGTTTTTCTGTCCCTGCCACAACGGGGTGTTCACCCCCGAGGGCAAAGCGATCAGCGGCCCACCGGCGGCCGCCGGCCAATCGCTGCCCGAGTTCCCTTTGAGGGCCGAGAGGGGGCTTTTGTTTGTGCGAGTGCCCA
>DQVB01000667.1 GCA_015661985.1 Planctomycetota bacterium
CCCCGCCGGCCGGGCTCACCGGTCTCCTCAGTCGGACCCGTCGGGGCCGCCTCGTCCGTCTGGAACAGGCCTTTGACCTTCGCCGCGGGGATCCAGTCGGCCAGGCCTTCCCGCCACACCAGGTCCTCCGGGCGGAGTTGGCCCGAGGCGGCAAGATGCCTCAATTCCAAGGGGGAAACCGGGCCGTGTTGGCGATTCTCCCTGGCGTAAAACCACTCGGCTGCTGCCATCCGTCCCCTTCCTCGAAGAAAACCCGCCCTGCCGGAGCAGGCGACCCTTGCCAACCGCGCCGGTCACCATACGGCCAGTGTTATCATCCCTCGCCGCTGCCGTTCTTGCAAGCCGCAACCCCGTCGCGCCACGCCCGGGGCGGCCTTGGCCAAAGGGCCTGATTGTGCTCTACTGTACTGTGCACGGTTGGAGATTTCCGGGCTGGACCCGGGAAGAGCTCAACATGCGGAAAAACCAAACCGTCTGCGGTATAAGGCCTTTGCGGAGCGCCGGCCTGCCCCCGCCCGGGGCGAGGCAGCCAATCGGCGCGGGACCCGGCCACGAGGGGCAGCCGGCAACTGTGCCGTTATCCGTTCACGGCCGCGAGTGGCGGGGGCCTTTGGAGTGCGGTGATCCATGGCCGCTTTTCTGCGGTCCGGCGGAGGCTGAAACCGTTTTGGGCCCTGCCGGGCGGCAACGAGACGCGACGTACAAAAAGGGGGCAATGAGTTCCCACACTCCAAAGGTCCGACCGCCTTGGGCCCGTGCTCGCTGGTAACGGTTGCGCATGGCGCCGCTCGCCCCGTCGACGCATACACTGCGCCGCGTGTTTGCACTGCCACTGACCCTATCGCATGCGAGAAACCAGAGGGATGGCCCAAGCCGAGTTCGTTGCGCAAGAGAGTTCGAAGGTGCGCCTCACTGAGCGACCTCAATGGAAGGCCCTGAGCGAGCACCAACGGGTGATCGAGGCCGTGCACCTGCGCGTGTTGCTGGGTGTAGACGAGCCACAGCAGCCGCTTGAGCCGGCGAGCCATTTCCAGCGGCCCCGGCGGTATGTCCTCCAGCTGGATGATCTGGTGCTCGATTATTCGAAGAACCGCGTCACCGATCGGACCATCGATCTGTTGGTCGATCTGGCCGAAGCCGTGCAGTTGCGTAAGGCGATCGAGCAGATGTTCGCCGGCCAGAGAATCAATGTGTTTGAAGATCGCGCCGCGGCCCACGTGGCCTTGCGAGGCCCTCGAGGCAAGCCCGTGCAAGTGGAGGGGCGTGATGTCAGCAGGGCTCGAGACCGCGTGCTGAAGCGCATGAAAGAACTGGCCCAGCAGCTGCGCCACGGCCGGCGCGTAGGGGCCACGGGCCAGAAGATCCTTAACGTCGTCAATATCGGCATCGGCGGTTCGCATCTGGGCCCGGCCATGGCCTGCCGCGCCCTTACGCCTTACTGCCACCCGGCGCTGACCGTACGCTTCGTCTCCAACGTGGACGGCTCGGACTTTGCTGACACGGTGCAGGACCTGCGGCCTCAACAGACGCTCTTCATCGTATCCAGCAAGACGTTCAACACGCTGGAGACGATGGCCAACGCCCAAGCGGCCCGGCAGTGGGTGGTGGACGAACTGGGTGAAGATGCCGTGGCCAAGCACTTCGTCGCCGTTTCCACCAATCCGGAGGGCGTACGCCAGTTCGGGATCGTGAACGACGAAAACATCTACGAATTCTGGGACTGGGTCGGCGGGCGATACAGCCTTTGTTCGGCCATCGGGCTGCCCCTGATCATCGCCATTGGCCCGGAGAACTTTCGCCAGATGCTGGCCGGATTCAACAGGATGGATGAACACTTTCGGCAGGGAGCTGCCAGCAAGGAACAACTGAAAAAGACCATGCCGGTGATCCTCGGCCTCCTGGGTGTCTGGTACAACAACTTCTTCGGTTGGCCGACCCATGCCATCCTGCCGTACGCCCAGCACCTGAACCTACTGCCGGAATACCTCCAGCAGCTGGACATGGAATCCAACGGAAAGTCCTATACATTGGCCGGCGAGGCCATCGCCCAGGAGGAAAAGGGTTGGCAAACCGGGCCCATCATTTGGGGCCAACCAGGCACGAATGGCCAGCATGCCTTTTACCAGCTGCTCCACCAAGGAACCAAGATCGTTCCGGCCGACTTCATTGGCTTCGCGCGCCCTCACCATCAGGTGGGCGACCGTACCGATAAGCTGGGTGACCATCACGACAAGCTGATCGCCAACCTGATCGCCCAGAGCGAAGCGCTGGCCATCGGGAACACCATCCAGGAGGCCGAACGGTCAGTGCGCCGTTGGGCTGAGAAGAATGGCCGATCCCTCGACGCCGAACAGCTCCAGTGGATGCGCCAATCACGATACTTCCCGGGCAACCGGCCGAGCAACGTGATCCTGGCCGATCGCCTTGATCCGGCCACCCTGGGCAAACTCATCGCCCTGTACGAACACAAGGTCTTCGTCCAAGGCGTGATTTGGGGCGTGCCAAGCTTCGACCAGTGGGGGGTGGAGCTGGGCAAAGAACTGGCCTCGCGCGCCATCGAGGATATCAAGAACACCGGGCGGCCACCCCAGCATGACATGTCCACCAATGCCCTGATCCACTGGTACCAACAGCGCCGGGCTTGAGGTGGACGGGCCAACGACGCGGCTTCAGCCGACCGGCCCCCCAGGGGAAATGGGTCGAGCCGAAGGGGGGGGCATTGCCGCTGGGGGGCCGCTCAGCGGGCGTTGTTCCGGGCGCTCTGCGCGTCGCGGCGGCCCAGTTCCGCTCGCAACACCTCCCACAGCGCCTCC
>DQVB01000651.1 GCA_015661985.1 Planctomycetota bacterium
CGCCGGGCTGCGGGTCATATCTGTATGGAACACGGCAGGTGGAGTAGGCAAGACCACCATCGCTTCTAACCTGGCATACGCCCTGGCCCGCCGGGGCCTTCCGACCCTGCTCATCGGCCTCTCTGCGCCCGACGACCTGCCGCTGATCCTGGGTCTTACGGTGGAGCCGAACATCGTCAACTGGATGGTGGCCCCATCCCAAGAGAGCCTGCGAGACGCGGTTCAGAAGGTAGAGAAACTGAATGTGCTGGCCGGGTGGCCGGACATGCTGAGCCGGGCGGCAACGGCGGGGGGTGAAGGTGCGACTATTGCCAACCTGGTAGTCGCCGCTGCCTATGCCTCCTATGCAGCAATTGTCCTGGATGTGCCGCCGACGGAGTGGGCAGCAGAAGCAATCAGCGCCTCCAACACCCTGCTCCTTGTTGCCCGGCCGGAACTGGCCGACATCTGGCGGACGGTAGATGCCTACCGCACCGTCGCCGAGCGAATGGCAGGCCAACACAGGATACCGCCGGAAGGGATATACCTGGTGCTCAACCGTTCACGAGACGGCTCTATCCGGCCCGATGATTTCCACCGGGCTTGCTCCGACGCACTGGGACGGACCTTCCCACCGGTGGTGGTCACCGTCCGAGAAGACCCGCGCATCATGGACACGCAGAACGCCCGTCGAATTCCCTTCCTCGAGGTAGAGCCGCTGGCAAGGGCAATGAATACGCTGGTCGAGTCCCTGTTCGGCACGGTCGGAAAAGAGACGCAGCCGCAGCAAAAGAAGCGCGGCCTCCGCATCCGGTTGGGAAGGAGGAAGTAAATGACAGGGACCGGCTGGTCGAGTGTCCTCACGTCGAATACGGTTACACCGGAGCAGCGAGCCGCCGTCGTGCAGCAGGCCGTGGAGGGGGTCCAGAATGCGGGACTGGCCCTTATGCGCGACCGCCAGGCCCTCCGAGCCCGGGCGGCTCGGGAAGTGGACTCCGCCGCCCGGGCGACGGGGGTAGTGCTCCCGCCCGACGTGCGCCTGGCCGTCATCCAGGAGGTCGTCGCGCAGTGCGCCGGGCTGGGCTTCCTGGATCAATTCCTCCCGCCCACCCGCACCGACATCTCCGAGATTTCGATCAACCCCGACGGGTCGGTGTGGATCCGACGGAAGGGGGAACTGTACGACGAGCGGGCCGACGTGCACCCCACCGTCGAGGAGGTGTGGCGGGCGGTTGAGGCCCTGCTGGCCCCCACGGGTAAGGGGGTAAGCGAGGCCACACCGTCGGTCAACGCCCGCCTGCCTCGCTTCGCGGGTTTCGGCGGGGCGCGGGTGAACATCACCCACCCGGTCATCACGCCGGGGAAGGGCTACCCTGCCGTCTCCATCCGGCTCTTCGAGCCGCGCCCCGTCCCGCCGGAGCAACTCCTGGAGTGGGGGATGTTCGAGAAGGACGTGCTGGACATGCTCCTGGAGGCGGTGGCGGGGAAACTCCGAGTGCTGGTTATCGGCGGCACGGCTACGGGCAAGACGACGGCCCTCTCCGCCCTGGCCCACGGCATCCCGCGGCAGGCCCGCATCGTCAAGTGCGAGGATCCGGAGGAGATTTGGCTGCCGCACGAGAACGTCGTAACTCTGGAGCCGCGACCCCGGATACCGGGCAGCGAGATCGACGCGTACACCCTCGGCGACGCGGTGAACGACGCGCTGCGGAAAGCCCCCAACTGGATCATAGTCGGCGAGGTCCGGCTGGGCGACGCAGCGTCGGCGCTCTTGAGTGCGCAGATGACCGACCACCCCGGCTTATCCACCCTCCATGCCCACAACCCCTCCGAGGCCGTCCTGCGGATGTCGCTGATTCTTCGGTCGGAGAAGAACTTGGACCTCCGATTCGACGCAGCCAAACTCCTGTTCTTCCAAGCGGTTGACCTGGTGGTGGCGGTGGGATGGTCGACCGTCGAGCAAGACGGGGAGCGGAAGGCCGTCCGGAAGTGCCTGGGGGTGTGGGAGACGAAGGACTTCGCCGGTGGTGATGTGAAATTCCGCGAACTCTGGATGCCGGGAATGGAGGAGGTCCAACCCCCACGGCGGAGGAGGGAGTGATGACCGTCGAAAACATCCGCTCGGTCCTGGTCCTGCTGGCCGTGCTCACCGGCGCGGGGGCGGTGTATCTGCTTACCGGTCGCCTCCTCCGACCCCGACCGCACAAAGGGATGGCCGACTTCCTCTTCCCGCGCTTGGCGGGGGAGAAGAAAAGAAAGCCGGCCGAGGCTGCCGTCGGCTCCGAGGAGTACAAGGTGCGGCTGGTCTTCTCCCGGTGGGGCCTCGACGTATCAGGCCGGGAAAGACCTGCGCTGTGGGGCCTCCGGCTGGGACTGATGGGCACTGCAGCGGGAGCGACGCTCCTGATGGGCCTTCCCCCCGCCTTCGCCGGGATCGCCGCCGTCGCCGGGTGGTTCATCTCCGGCGAGATGGTGGAGGGAAAGTGGCGGGAAACACAGCAGAAGGTGGAGGAGGAACTGCCTACGTTCCTGTCCAGGCTGTCGGGGATGGTGGAGACCACACAGAATATTCCTCAGGCCGTGGAAACCGTGGCAATGACGATGGATGCCAAGAGCCCTCTGCGGGCATGGCTGGAAGGACGGCTGCTGGCACAGATGACTGCTGTGGGCAGGAGGGCATTAGACGACCTGCTCCCGGAAGCCTATGCCGTCAGTCCATCCCTGGGCATCGCGGTCTTCGAGATCGGACGGCTGTGGGACGTGGGCGGGGCAGGGTTTGCCGACGCCTTCAAACTGGCCGCCGAGAACCAGGCCAACGTCCAGCGGGGGCGGGTGGTGGTGGCAGCGAAGGCTTCCTCGGCACGGGGAACCGTCAAACTGATGATCGGGACGCTGATTTTCACCATCTGGATGATGATGTCCTCGCCGTCGCTGTCCTCGGTTACCCGCGACCCGCTTGTGCAGTTGATGTACATCATCGGCGGCGTATGGATGCTCTACGGCTATCGGTTTATGAACAACCGAATCGACGAGGCGATCTCGTGAGGAGAGACTGCAGGCAAACGACAAGCAGCACAAGCGGGAGGTGGAAGGAATGATCGGTGTCCTGGCACTTCTGGCCGCCGTGTTCGGCGCGGCTGCCGTGGGTATCTTCTCCTACCGCCTCCTGAACGCACCGGCGGCTCCAAGCCGCGCCATGGGCGGTTTCCTGGGTAGGCAGTCCCAGGGGGCCGTCAATCGGTTGGGCGGCATTGTCGTCACCCGCCTCCCCCTCGCCTCCCTGGACGCCTGGAGGAGACGGCTTCACTGGGCGCAGATCAACGGAGCACTGGAAGACTGGACGATTGAGGGAGCCGTGGGCGTGTCCGTCCTGGGCGTCCTGGGTGGGCTGTTCGGCATCTTGGTTCTCCGCAACACAATGCTCGGCTTGGCCGGAGCCATCATTGCAGCCTACCCCTTCGTCCAGATCCACGCCGAGAGCGAGACGGCGATGCGGCTGGTCCGGCGTACGCTGCCGGAAGTGGCGGCGATGCTGGCGGCAGAACTGGCTGCAGGCAATGCCGTCGAGCGGGCCGTAGCGCTGCTGGCTACCTGGCCGGGGCCGGTGGGGGCGGTGATGCGGGAAGCGCTGGAGGAGAGTCAAAGGACGGGGCGGCCTCTGTTCAGCCGGGGGGCCGTCCGAGGAGCCTTCGTAGAGCAGCTCTCGGAATTAGGGGAACCTGCGCTGGCGACTTTCGCCTCTCAGGTCGACCTGGTGGCAAGCAAGGGGGCGGCGGGTGCCGGGCTGATGGCTTCCATCGCCTCTACCTTGGCACAGGACTATTACGGTGAGGTTCTGATCCGATCCGAGAATCTGGACAATCAGCTCACCGTTCCCGCCGTCCTGTTCTTCTTCCTCCCGCTCCTGGTGCTCATCGTGGTCCCGCTGGTACTGTCGGCGTTGAGTTCGTTCTAGCGGGAAATGCAGGAACCTGTGCGCCCGGGCTTTTACTTTTGCACGAAAAAATGGCTCGACGCGGCGGGGGCGTGCGTGTGGGGCACGTTGGCGATAGCGCAGGCTCACGCGGGCGGCCTGATGGGATGGATTCTGGCAGCCCAAGCCGGTCTCGCGGCGTTCCGGCTGGTCTTCCGCGACCGACCGGAACGGGAAGCCGCGTGGTGGCAGCGGGCGGCGGCTTGGGGCTTGGCCCTGTGGCCGGTGCTGGCTTTCCGGCCCGGCGGCAGGGCCACCTGGTGGGCAGTCGGTATGCAGACGGCGGGAGTGGCGACGGCCCTGTGGGCGATGCTGGCTCTGGGCCGGTCCTTCGGCATCGCCCCTGCGGACCGGGGGCTGGTCAGGCATGGGCCGTACCGCTTCATCCGCCACCCGATGTACGCCGGAGAATGGATCTGCGGACTGGCGGTGCTTGTGGCAGCCCCTACTTGGGGGAACGGGGTTGCCATGGCCGTGCTCACCGTCGGCCTGGTTCTGCGAGTACGATGGGAGGAAGCCGTCCTGGGAGGAGAATACGAGCAGTACCGAAGAGAGGTGCAGTGGAGGATCCTGCCCGGAGTGTGGTGATGTACGACCCGCACAAAACGGCGCTTGCCGTCTTCGGCCTGGACGAACCCTGGAGGACAAATTTCTTGGAATACATTATCTCCACCGTCGACGGACGGTGGAAAGCCGATAGGCTGCCGACTCCGGAGGAACTACGGCGGTTGTTTGTGCGAAGCGAACGACTGTGTAGGCTGACGGCGGAACTGTACTGCCGGTGGACGAGAACATCCCCGTCCCGGCTGTGGCGCATCGGGGAATACCGGAAATGAGAGACGCAGCAGTCGGTAAGAAGAGAGTGGTCGCCGGGCCGTCCGCCCCGTCGGAGGCCCGCTGCCCGACGTGCGGAGGCCGGGTGGTCCTCCGGCGACGGGGGAACACCTGGTACTACCGCCACGCAGACGGGGAGGGGCCGGGGTGCCCCCGGCGGTTTACGCCGTGGAGGTGAGGAAATGCAAGAGGTTCTTCTCATTTGGGAGGCGCTCAACCCCCTGGAGCGGATCGGGTTGATCTCCATCGTGGTTTCCGGCATAGCCGCGTATATCGGCTGGGTAGAATTTGTGGGGTGGCTGGACGCCCGTTTCCGAACAGCGAGGCGGGGGTGAGAAAAGTGCGTCGGGTTCGGTATCTACCGGTGTCTCTGCTTCTGGTGCTCGCCCTGGTGGTCGGGGATGTCCTGGCGGCCGAACCGTTCTTCGACCACTTTACCGACTCCGCCGGTACGGGGTGGCTGCGGAGCACGGGCGAAAGCCGAAATCACGTGGTGTTCGGTTACGACGGCACTCACCTGTACATCTACGACGACGGCACGGGGCCGATGTTCCCCCTGGTCGGGCGCAACGATGCGTTCAACGGGATCAACGGGTACTGGCGGCTCTCGCTCCGGTTCCGCTTTCAGAACGTCACCGCCTACGGCACAACCCTCGCTTCGGGCACGGCCCCCTTCGACGCCGACAGCCGCCAGACGGAGGACCAACCGCCGAGGGCCGACTGGCATGACGTTCTGACGATCCACCAGTTCAACGGTGCTTTTAGCATCGATGCCTTTGGCACTCAACACTACAACGTCGGGGGCGGGGATACCGCCTGGCACACGGTAGAGTTGGAGGTGAACGGCGGCCCCTACGTCCTGCGGCTGGACGGGGCGCAGATCGGGACGGGGACCACCGGCGGGCGTGTGCCCGTGTCGCTGTGGTTCGGCAGCTACTTTATCCAGAACTATGACGGCAACTTCACCGACATCCAGGTGGATTGGGTGCGGGTGGAGACCGACCGGGAGCCGCCATCGACCACGGCTTCTCCATCCGGCACGGTGGGGAGCGGTGGGTGGTACCGGTCCGACGTACAGGTGACCCTCTCGGCCACCGATGCCTGGTCGGGAGTGGCCTCGACGGAGTACCGGGTGGACGGCGGGGGATGGCAGACCTACGCCGGCCCCTTCACGGTCACGGGAGAGGGGGGCCACACCGTGGAGTACCGGTCCACCGACAATGCAGGGAACACCGAACCGGCCCGGACGCTGACCCTGCAGATCGACACCACCCCGCCCGCAACGACGGCGGACCTTTCCGGGACGTTGGGGCAGGGCGGCTGGTACGTCTCCGACGTGCGGGTTTCCCTCTCCGCCGTGGACGGGACCTCCGGGGTAGCGGTGACGGAGTACCGGATCGACGGCGGGCTCTGGCACGTCTACCACGGCCCGTTTACCGTGTCGGGCGACGGGAGCCACACGGTGGAGTACCGGTCCACCGACAATGCGGGGAACGCGGAAGACACAAGGAGCGTGTCGGTTCCCATCGA
>DQVB01000331.1 GCA_015661985.1 Planctomycetota bacterium
CCGCGCGGCCGCCCCGCTCCGCGGCCGCTGGGCGAGCTGTTGATCCGCACCAACGGAAAGGCCGATCTGGAGCCCGAAGACGTTGTGGCCGAGGCCGGTCGGGTGGTCGAGCATCTGTTGGAGTGCTTTCCTCGGAACGTCGACGCTTGGGAGGTGAAGGCGCGGTTCCATGATTGGCTGGGGCAATCCGACAAGGCGGTGGCCACCTGGCAAGAGTGCCTGGATCGGGACAGATACTATGCCTATGCCTGGGTGGGACTGGCCTCCACCGCCCTTCGCAAAGGCGAGTTCGCCCGGGCTGAAGAGTTCGCTCGTCAAGCCGTAGATTGCGACGCCAGTAACTTTCAGGCCCGTGCGATTCTGGCCCAGGCCCTCCTGCACCAGGGCCGCCCCCAGGAGGCGAGCGATGTGCTGGACGCGTTCGTCCAGGTCGATCCGCGCTCCCAGGGCCACTATCTGCTGGGCGAAGCGTACTATCAACTTGGGCAGTACGAGAAGGCCAGAGCGCATTATCGGGCCGCTACGGAGCTGTACGGGGACTATGCGGAAGCTTACCATGGGCTGGCCGAGGCGTGCCGGCGCTTGGGCCGGGAAGAGGAAGCGAGCCGGGCGATGGAGCGATTCCGGAGCTTCACCAGGCCCGAGCGATTCGCTCGCCGGGTGCGCGGCATGGCCCGCAGCGACCTGGAGGCACTCAGTGCGGGTGCCGCTGTGCTGTACAGCGACGCGGGTCGACTTTATTTGCTCGGCGGCCGGGCGCGGGACGCCGAAGCCCTGTGGCGACGGGCGGCGGAACTGGACCCGAAGCATGTGGGCTGCCGCCAGTCCCTGGCTTTCGTCTGCCGCCGGGAGGGACGACTCCGGGAGGCGATCGGCTGGCTGGAACAGCTCGCCGCCCTGGAGCCGGCCAACCCCAGCTATCCGTTGGAGATCGGCGGGCTGTGGGAACAACTGTTTGAATACGAGGCCGCCGAACGGGCTTTCCGCCGCGCCCTACGCATCGACCCGGAGGGGGCCCCGGCCTATGCCGCGCTGGCCGCCTTGCTCCTGAAGCGGAAAGACGACACGGAGGAAGCTATCCAACTGGCCAAGGCCGCTGTCCAACACGCCCCCACCGCGGCCCATTACGCCCTGTTGGCCTCGGCCTGCCAAGCCGGCGGTCAAACGGAGCCGGCCCGGGAAGCGATCCAGCGGGCCATGAAGCTCGATCCGGCAAACCAACGCTACCGCGATCAGTACGACCAGTTGCTGGCTCAGCCATCGGGCGAGACAATCCAGCGGGCCGAACAGCCGGCGCGAAGCGCGGAGTGACCTGCAGGCCGGAACAATCGCAGCACTGGTCCGGCATACAGTGGCGACACCCCCAGGGCGAAACGGATCCGGGCAATGCCGCAACGGCGGAGCTGTAGCTGCTCGCTGGCATCCGGCCACGGCCCGCGCGTTGCACGCTGTGGACGGCTACCTGTCGAGTCGTAAATCCTCTTGCGGCATGCCGGAGCTCAACGGCAGGGCTGTTTCAGCGGCTCAGCGCCTTGGCGCGACGGACCATCTCCACCAGCTCCGCCCGGTAGCCGTGGACGTCGGGCCCCCTGGCTGCCGAAGCGATTTCCAGCACCCCGTCGTAGGTAGCCGTGCCCTTGTACCGCGAATCGCGAAGCAGCATGCCGAAGGCGGCCACGGCCGCGGCGAACTGGAAATCGGCGCTCGTCTCTCCGAAGGAACGGCCGCTGTCCACGACGGGAAACTCCACACGCTGGCTCGTCTGCCCGTCCGGCTCCTTGTAGCGGAGCTTGACGGTCAATAGTTCGCGTCGCGTGGAGGGGTCCTGGCGAGGCGCCATGGGGCTCTGGTACTTCAAGGGATCGACGCCGGGTACGTCTACGGCCACCCCCGCAGGGACCACTTCGTACAACGCCGTCACCGTATGGCCCGCGCCGATCTCGCCTGCGTCTTTCGTATCGTCGTTGAAGTCCTCGGCGGCCAGGATGCGGTTCTCATAGCCAATCAGCCGATAAGCGGCCACCCGGACCGGATTGAACTCGACCTGGATCTTGACGTCCTTGGCAATTGTCACCAGTGTCCCGCCCATCTGCCCGACCAGCACCTTGCGGGCTTCTGTGATACTATCGATGTAGGCGTAATTGCCGTTGCCCTTGTTGGAGATCGTCTCCATCATGGCATCGTTCAGGTTACCGCGGCCGAAGCCCAAGACCGAGAGGAACACGCCCGAGCGAGCCTTTTCCTCCACCACTCGCACCAGGTCGCCCGTGCTGGTCGTGCCCACGTTGAAATCGCCGTCCGTGCACAACAGCACCCGGTTCACACCACCTTCAATGAAGTTCTCCCGGGCGATCCGGTAGGCCAATTGGATCCCAGCCCCACCGTTGGTCGAGCCGCCCGCCCGAAGTCGATCCAGGGCAGCGATGATCCTTTGTCGCTGGAACCCGGGCGTGGAGGGCAGGACCAGCCCTTCGGCACTGGCGTAGACCACGATCGCCACCCGGTCGTCGTCCCTCAGTTGGCTGGCCAATAGCTTCATCCCCTCTCGCAGAAGGGGCAGTTTGTCCGGCGAATTCATCGAGCCGGACACGTCCAGCAGGAAGACCAGGTTGGCAGGCGGGCGTCGTTCGGTGGGGATTTCCCTGCCCTTCAAGGCGATCCGCACGAGCCGGTGCTCCGCGTGCCACGGACAACCGGCCACCTCGATGTGGGCCGCAAAGGGCACGTCCCCCTCGGGACCCGGGTAATCGTAATCGAAATAGTTGATCAGCTCCTCGATGCGCACCGCATCCGGCGGGGGCAGCCGGCCTTCGCGCAAGAGGAACCGCCGCACGTTGGCGTACGAGGCCGTATCCACGTCGATGGAAAACGTGGAAAGCGGATGGTCCTTGACCATGCGGAACGGGTTCTCCACGAGTCGGTCGTAGCGGTCGCCCCCGCGGCCAGGCCCCAGGCCGGTGGGCTGGTCGCTCCAGAGCTGGCCTTGGGTGTATTGAAAAGACCCCTGCCTGTAGTCGCGACCGCTTCCGACGGCCGGCCCTGCCATCGGCGGAGCCGGTGCCGGTTCGGGAGTCTCTGCGCCGAGTTCGGGCGCCTCTGCGGCCGGCCTTGCTTCCGTAGAATAGCCGACTGGCGCTCTTTGCGGCCTGGAAGAGTCCTCGTAGCTTGAGAGCCGCTCACTCGCCAGGGGGCCCGCGCGCCCTGCCTCTCGCCTGCTCTGCACGGTCGGCAGGAGTACCAGCGCTAGGCCAGCGGCCAGCATGAGGCACGCTGCGGTGGCGAGCGGAAACCACCAGCGATTGCTCCGTTTCGACTTGTTCATCACTTGCTCCTTTCGCTGCGCTGAAAGAGGGATGTGTTTTTCGGCAGCGGCAAGGATTTTGTCGGACAGCTCAGGCGGTGCTTCGTCTCCGAGCAGCTCGCGGAGCGCTTGATCAACGAGCCGATCCTCCAGCTCTTCACGTTTTGGATCGTTCGGTTGGCTCATCGTGAAGTTTCTTCTCCACGCAATCCCGCAAGGCAGAACGGGCTCGGCGCAACAGCGTCTTGACCCCTTCGACGGCCAGCCCCAAGTGGTTGGCGATCTCGGCGCGGCTCGCTCCGTCGCGGTACTGCAGCTCCAAGGCTTGGCGTACGCGAGCGGTGACGGCCGTCTGGAGGCAGTCGGCCAGGGCAACCAGGTAGTCGCTCAGGTCATCACGTGTGGCTCGGGCCCACACCCCTTCGGCCACCTCGATGTCCACCGCCCAGGGCCTGTTGCGCTCCCTTCGCCGGACCATGAGGAACCGGTTTCGGGCCACCGCGCGAAGATAGGCCGCCGTTTGCGCCGGCGAACGCACCTCGAACCCTTCGCGGAAGACCGCCAGGAACGTTTCCTGCACCAGGTCCTCCGCCTCAGCCGGCTGGCAACCGAGAAAGCGCAGGTAGCGCCACAAGCCGGCCTGATGCGCTCGCACCAGGGCGGCCATTTCGGCTTGCCGATCTGCCGTTGCCGCTGTCATGCCCTGAGAGTGCACGGCGAAGTGACAAAGGGGTCAGCGAAGCGAAAAAAAACGGCCCCACAGCACAGGGGCTTGCCCGCTCGGGGCCCGCCCCCGCCGCTTGGAGGCAAGTATTCCCACAGTGGCAGGATTCGTCAATGGGCAAGGCCTTTGACGGAGGCCGGCCCGCGGCGGGTCGCTTGACCATCTGGGGCCGCTTTCCGGAGGCGGCCTCGCCCGGGTGGGCTTCTGCCCCGAGCCCACTGCGCCCGGGAGCCACTAGCGGTCTGGCACCGGCGAGGTTGACGGTGAGATCCGAAGAGGCATGGGGGCGGGAAGATCGTTCACGGCGGCAGAACGCGTACCCGGCGGCCTTCCACGCGTACCCGCCCCGCCGCAATC
Organism: Planctomycetota bacterium; assembly: GCA_015661985.1. GTDB lineage: Bacteria > Planctomycetota > Planctomycetia > Pirellulales > Thermoguttaceae > SZUA-1497. Next base: position 4,383 of record DQVB01000331.1, read on the forward strand.
AAACGCAACGCCTCGGGATAGGCCTCGCATTCGGCCTCGAAGACTCGTGCCGCCAGCGTCTCCGGCGTGTCGTCGTCCAGCACCGGTACGGCTCGCTGCAGGATCACCGGCCCATGGTCGTACTCGTTGTCCGTAAAGTGCACGGTGCAGCCGCTGATCTTCACCCCGTACTCCAGCACGGCTTCGTGGACGTGATGCCCATAAAAGCCTTTGCCACAGAATGCCGGTATCAGCGCCGGATGGATGTTGACCACTCGGTTGGTGAAATCGTCGGGGATGACCAGCTGTTTCAGGAACCCGCCCATCACCACCAGGTCCACTTCCGCCCGCCGGCAGAGGCGGAAAACCGCTTCGCTGAAGGCCTCGCGGGACGGAAAATCCTTGCGCTGGACCACTTCAGCCGGGATATTCGCCTCGGCGGCATAGCGGAGCCCGCCGGCCTGCGGGTTGCTGGAGACCACCAGCGCAATCTCCACCCCCAACTGCCCCGCCCGGACCTTCTCGATCAGGTTTCGCAGTGTGGTGCCGCCGCCGGAGATGAGCACGGCGATGCGGAACCGTTCTTGCTGAGATGTTGACATCAGAGTTTCCCCGAAAGTCGCTTCTCCGGTTGCTCGGCCCTCCGCGGTATTCCGTGGCCTCGATCCCGTCGTCCCATTGGTCGCCGCCGGGAACACACAGGGCTGAGGAAAAAACTCGGTTGCCGGCCGGTCTCTGACCGGCGCACCGACGGGGAGCGAAGATCTCCCCGCTTTGCCTCGGTCTCCCCCCAGACGGCCGGGCTGGAGACCCTCGGTCGCTCCAGTGGGCTGGTCGGGAACCAGCCCACGACCCACGTGGCCCAGCAGGAGCTTCACCCTCCCACTACGGCGGCCCAAATGGGTGTACGCCCGCGACCGCGCCCCGTCAAGGCCGGCCCGCGTGGCATCGCGCCACGCGAAGCAGTGCCCGTGGGGGACGCGCGCATACCCGCCAGGGCGGGCCCTTGACCCGACCGCAGCAGAGTCGTAAAAAATGGGGTTTCGGATCGGTCGTCCACGCCCTCATAGAAGGAATCCCTATGCCCTCGCCGCCCATCAAACGCGCACTCGTCAGTGTCAGCGACAAATCGGGGCTGACCGAGTTTGCCCAAGGACTGGTTGCCGCCGGGGTGGAGATCTTCAGCACCGGCGGTACGCGGAAGCATTTACAGGAGGCCGGCATCCCCGTGCAGGATATTTCCGAGTATACCGGCTTCCCGGAGATGATGGACGGGCGGCTGAAGACGCTCCATCCCAAAGTGTTCGGCGGTATCCTCTGCCGGCACGACCATCCGGAGGACATGAAAGCCCTGGAAGAGCACGCCATCCGGACTTTCGAGCTCGTGGTGGTGAATCTGTATCCCTTCGAGGCGACCGTGGCCAAGCCGGATGTCACGCGAGCCGAGGCGATTGAAAAGATCGACATCGGCGGTCCTTCGCTGGTCAGGGCGGCGGCCAAGAACCACGCCTTCACCACCATCGCCACCAGTCCGGGCCAATACGGGATGATTCTGAATGAAATCCGCCAACGCGGGGCGACGACGCTCCAGCTGCGCGAGAAGTTGGCGGCCGAGGCTTTCGCCCACACGGCTCGTTACGACCAGGCGATCGCCGCCTATTTCGCTGGCCAGACGGCCGAAGGGGATTTCCCGGGCACCTTGGGACTCGGCTTTCACCGCAAAGCCGTGCTCCGCTACGGCGAGAACCCACATCAACAGGCGGCGTTGTATCAGCGGACCGAGCCGGCTGGCCCGAACCTGGTCGGCGCCCACCAACTCCACGGCAAAGAGCTCTCTTACAACAACTATCTGGATCTGGACAGCGCGTTGGAAATCGTGCGAGGCTTTACCGAGCCGGCTGCGTCGGTCATCAAGCACAACAACCCTTGCGGAGCGGCCGTGGCCGATACGCTGGCCGACGCGTTGCGCAAGGCCATGGCCGGAGACCCCGTCAGTGCCTTCGGCTCAGTGCTGGGCCTGAACCGCCCGGTCGATGCGGCTACCGCGGAGGTGCTCACCGAACCCGGGCTTTTCGTGGAAGCCATCATCGCGCCGGATTTCACGCCCGAAGCCTTGCATATCCTCACCACACGCCCGAAATGGAAGGCCAACGTGCGGCTGATGCGAGTGGGTCCTTTGGACGGTGCCCGCGAACGTTGGGCCTATCGATTCATCGACGGCGGCCTGCTGATGCAGGAAGCCGACATACAGCCCGACCGCGAAGAGGATTGGAAGGTGGCGACCCAGACACCACCGACCGCAGCGCAGATGGGCGACCTCCGCTTTGCGTGGGCGGTGGTGCGGCACGTGAAATCGAACGCCATCGTGATCTGCAAGGATCGTATGCTGCTGGGTGCCGGGGCGGGACAGATGAGCCGTGTGGACGCGACGGAAATCGCCCTGAACAAAGCGGGCGAGCGGGCCGCCGGTGCGGTGCTTGGGTCCGACGCCTTTTTCCCCTTCCCCGACTCGATCCAGCGGGCTGCGGCGGCGGGAATCGCTGCAGTGATCCAACCCGGAGGATCCAAAAAAGACGCGGACGTCATCGCCGCCTGCAACGAACATAACCTGCCCATGATCTTTACTGGACGGCGACATTTCAAACACTGATCAGCCACCGACGCGGGTTTGAGGGTGAGAAGATGGAAAAGGCATTCTGCGAATGGGCAATGGCGGATCACGGATAGTTTCCTCGCTCCCGAGCTCCGTTTGGGGGCAGCAATGGCCGAAGCCTCACTTCGTGCGGAGGTCGAACTTTTCCTCTCGTGCCCGAAACACGAGGCTGGGCAGGAGAGACAGACGAGAGCCGAACCGCGAGTGAAGGCTCGATGAGAAACGTCTTTTGCGACGGGTAGTCACAACGGCCGCGTCGACCACGACGTTGGGAATTTCGCGCTCGAAGATCGGCAGGGCACATCGCGCGTCTGTGGAATCCACGTCAGTCGAACGTTCAGCGAACAGCAGGTCTGCCTATGCGCCTTGTGATGATGGGTACAGGTCCCTTTGGCGAACCGACGTTTCGCAAGCTGTATGAGCTGCCGCACCAGGTGGTGGGGTTGGTCACCAGCCGGCCGCGCCTGCGGCGGGGCCGGCGGACGGAGGCCCCCAGCCAGCTGCGGCAGATCGCTCTGGAGCACGGTACACCCGTTTACGAGCCCGAAGATGTGAACGGCCGGGAGTTTCGGCCGCAGCTGCTGGAGTTCCGAGCGGATCTGTGGGTGGTGTGTGACTACGGCCAGATCCTCTCGGCCGACACGCTCGCCGCCGCTCGCCTGGGAGGGATCAACGTCCACGCCTCGCTGCTGCCCAAGTACCGGGGAGCGGCCCCGATCCAGTGGGCCATCTACCACGGGGAATCCACCACCGGGGTGTCGATCATCCACATGACCCCGCAACTGGATGCCGGCCCGATCATCGCCCAGGCCGGCACGTCGATCGCCCCCGAAGAGACGGCCGAGGATCTGGAGCGACGGTTGGCCTATATCGCCTCCACACTCATGCCCAACGTGTTGAACGCCCTGGAAAAGGGCGCCGTCAAACCCATACCCCAAGATCCTGCAAAGGCCTCCAAAGCCCCGCGACTGAAGAAAACCGATGGCCTGATCGATTGGTCCCGGCCAGCCCAGGCCATACGGAACCAGATCCGCGCCGTGCAGCCCTGGCCCACCGCCTACACCTTCTGGCATCGTGCGCAATCCCCCCCGCTGCGATTGATCCTGGGGCCGGTGGAGGTCGAGGAAACTGTCACCTTGGAAAGCCCGGGGACCGTGGTAGAGGCCGTGGGCGACCGCCTGCGGGTGGCCACCGGCCAAGGGCTGGTGCGCCTCAGCTCGCTCCAGCCCGCTGGTAAACGGATGTTGTCGGTCGAAGAGTTTCTACGCGGATATCCACTCAAGGCGGGCCACCGCTTCGGACCGCCTTGACCGTCCGGCCTCGTGGCGGACCCGACGGGCCACCAGCAGGGCCCGATTGCCCGGCCACGTCGATTCCGGCCTCCTGTGCGGGACCAAGGTTTTGCGACCGGCGCTGTTGACATCTTTGCCGCGCGGCCACCCCCCGGGGAGCTGACCTGCGGCCGACCCCGTAAGCCGTAACCCCGTAAGCGCGAGGCGAGGACTCGGTTGACACAACGGCCGCGGGCTCCTAGGATGGTCTGTTCGCCCCCGGCGTCTGGGGGCTGTGAGCTGGACAGTGCCCTTTCGTAGCTTGGCTCTCCGAGTGGGCAGGTCACGCTCCGCGTGAGGCACGTGCTGGAGGGAATCCGTTATGCGGAGCATGACCTGCTGCGAGCCAAGTGTGTTTCGCTTCTGGCCGCAGGCGAAGCCCGGCTGCGATTCGGCGTGCGTCCCCTGCAAGTGCTGTTGTTCAAACGGGTTGCCGGCGGAGACGGCGAAAAACGGGGGACGATCATTCCGCCTCAAAGGGGGACTACGAACGAACCGCTTCCGGGGCCTGTCACCCGGAAAAGGGCCAAGATGAACCAAGCCGAAACCGGGGGCTGTCCCATTCGACGACCTCAGGGTGATGACGTGCCGAGTGGCTAGCGGGCCGCGGGCGGAAGGCTGAAGCAGGAGCTTTACGGCCGTGCTTGGCCGCCCCGCCGCTGGCGATCGGCGACTTTCATGCTACTCGAACTCTCCGGACCGTTGACCATGGCCGTTCCGAAGCGCAAGCATTCCAACGCCCGCACCGGGGCGCGGCGGGCTCATGACGCCAAGAGGCCCCCGTCCCTGGTTTTCTGCGCGCAGTGCAGCAACGCGGTGCCCCCCCACACGGTATGCCCCAAGTGTGGGCAGTACATGGATCGCAAGGTGCTGGAAGTCGAAAAATAGGGACACGGCGGCGTTGAGCAGGATTGCCTTTCTGTTCCCAGGTCAGGGTGCCCAGCGGGTAGGTATGGGGAGGCGGTTGGCCGAAACGCTTCCCGGCGTGCGGCGGTTGTACGACCGGGCCAGCGAGGTGCTCGGCTACGATCTGGCCAGGATCTGCTTTGAAGGCCCAGCCGAAGAGCTGGATTCGACCGTGGTCAGCCAGCCGGCCATCTTTGTGACCAGCCTGGCCGCCTTGGAAGCCCTGCGGGCCGAGTCGCCTGAGGTGGTTCTGTCCTGCGAGGCGGCTGCGGGACTGAGCCTGGGGGAGTACACGGCGATGGTTTTTGCCGGCGTCATGGACTTCGAGTCCGGTCTGACACTGGTCCAAAAGCGCGGGGCGGCCATGCAGGAGGCGGCCGACGCCACGCCCAGCGGCATGGTGAGCATCTTGGGGATGGAGCGAGTGGAGGTGGAAGCCCTTTGCGAGCAGGCGCGAGGCGACGAGGTCTTGGAGGTGGCCAATCTCCTCTGTCCGGGCAATGTCGTCGTTTCGGGCACCAACGCGGCGTGTGAGCGGGCAGCCGAACTGGCCATGAAGATGGGGGCCATGAAGGCCGTGCCGTTGGCCGTCGCCGGTGCCTTTCACACCCAGATCATGCGGCCGGCCGACGAGCGGTTGGCTCAGGCCCTGGACGGCGTCCCCATGCAGGAGGCCAAGATCCCCGTGATCTCCAACGTGGACGCCCGGCCACACCGGGACCCAGAAGAGATCCGGCAACTCCTGGTGCGGCAGGTGCTTTCCCAAGTCCGCTGGGAGCAGTCCATGCGATACCTGCTGGCCGAAGGGTTCGACCAATTCTACGAGATCGGGCCCGGACGGGTGCTGCGGGGGCTGTTGCGGCGAATCGACCGGAAAGTGGCCTGCCAGTGCGTGGAAGCATGAGCGGGCCGTGCCCTTGGAGCCGTTTTTCGCTACCCGGACGAGCCTTTTGGCCCGTCATGGGGGAATCGGTTCAAGCGATCCCGCCGGCTGAGTGGGCCATTCCCCTTGTCGCGGAAGTGCCTCGCGGATCAGCGCTGGTGGCTCGCCGCGCGGGTCGCGCCATACCTCGGTGGGCTGACCCCCGGGCAGCGAACAACTCCGGCGGCGATTCGGCGCTGGTGGCCCGCCGTGGTCCCGGCAGACCTCTCCCCGTAAGTCCATCAACCCGTTCCAATGCCCCGGGCGAAGGGTGCCGCGGCTGACGGAAAGGCCAGGATTCCGCAGGTCGACCCGGGTGGGGCTTTGTCAGATCATGCGATTTGGGCAAGATGGGCGGGATGCGTATTTTCTTCGGAAACAGGCGTCAGCGATATGGACACGGCACGGGGAAATCGCTATCGTTGTGGGGTTGGCAGCAGGGAAACCGATGGGAAGACTGCGCGGGCCGTCTTGGCCGGGGGGCCACGGCAAGCCGTTTTGGTGGTGCGGTGGTCCTGGTGGCCTGGCTGACCGGTGCAGGGCCCGGAGGGCGTGATGCGGCTAGGTCCCGCCGTTGGTTTCAGCGACGGGGGTTGTCCTGCGGGGCATCCCGGAGCCGGCGGCGGGGATGACGGGTTTTGGGTTGTCAGGGGGGTCGCCATCGATCCCCGGGACCGAGCGTGGTAATCAGGAGAGTGAACCTTGGCCTCAGTCGAAGAGCGAGTCATCAACATCGTTGCCGAGCAATTGGGCGTGAGCAAAGACCAGATCACTCGCGAGACCTCGTTCGTGAACGATCTGGGGGCCGATTCCCTGGACACGGTCGAGCTGGTGATGGAGTTGGAAGAGGAATTCGACATCAACATTCCCGACGACGCGGCGGAGAAGATCCAGACGGTGGGCCAGGCGATCGATCACATTCAGGAGGCCGTCAACGGCTCGAGTGGAGGCGAGTAACTAGATCGGTGGGATTCTATGAAGCGGCGTGTGGTCGTAACGGGCCTCGGCGTGGTCACCGCCCTGAGCCACACAGTGGAGGAGCTGTGGGCCCGGGTGTGCAACGGGGAAAGCGGCGTCCGTCGTGTCGAACGTTTTGACTGTTCGCGGTTCCGCTCGCAGATCGGCGGTGAGATCCGTGACTGGTCGGCGGACGGCTATATCCCGCCGCGCGAGGCGAAGAAGCTGGATCGTTTCACCCAATTCGCCTTGGTCGGCGCCATCGAGGCGGTCAAGGATGCGGGGGTGGATTTTTCTCGCGAGGACCCGTACCGGTGCGGTGTTATCCTGGGCACCGGTATCGGTGGTCTGTACGAGATCGAGGTCCAGCATACGCGGCTGCTGAATAAAGGGCCGGACAAGGTTTCCGCTTACACGATCCCCAAGCTGATGGCCAACGCGGCCAGTGCGCAGATATCGATCCAGTACGGCCTGCACGGCCCGAACGCAGCGGTCTCCACGGCTTGTGCCAGCGCCTCGAACGCCATCGGCGACGCGATGAAGATCATCCAGTACGGCGACGTCGACGTGGTGATCAGCGGCGGCACGGAAGCCACGGTGACGCCCATGGGCATCAGCGCCTTCAGCGCCATGCGGGCCCTGTCAGAGCGCAACGACGAACCGGAACGTGCCAGCCGGCCTTTCGACCGCGACCGGGACGGCTTCGTGTTGGCCGAAGGCGCGGGCGTCTTGGTGCTGGAGGATTTCGAGCACGCCCGCCGCCGCGGGGCGCGCATCTACGCCGAGCTGCTGGCCTGCGGCCTTAGCGCCGACGGCACCCACATCACCCAACCGGACAAGGACGGCACGGGAGGTGCAAGGGCCATGCTCCAGGCCCTCCAAATGGGTCGAGTCGATCCCGAGGACGTTGATTATATCAATGCCCATGGTACCAGTACGCCGCTGGGTGACCGGGCGGAGACGGTGGCGATCAAGAGCGTGTTCAAAGACCACGCCTATCGGCTGAGCATCTCCAGCACGAAAAGCCAACTGGGCCATCTGTTGGGTGCAAGCGGTGGGGTGGAATTGGTCTTGACCATCCTGGCGATCAACCGCGGCGTGATCCCTCCCACGATCAACTACGAGACGCCCGATCCGGAATGTGATTTGGACTATACGCCCAACGAAGCGAAGGAGCGGAAGGTTTCGCTGGCCATCTCCAATAGCTTCGGCTTCGGCGGGCACAATGCATCGATCTTGGTGAGCAAGCTGCGCAACGGGGTGGCTTGACGGCGCCCCGGCAGCCGCTTCGGCAAGGAGGCTGAAGATGTCGGCGCCATCCTTTTTGGCAGGCATTGCCGTTTGTTGCTGGACCGTTTCAGCCGTGGCCCAAAGGCCTGAATCGGAGGCCGATCCGCCCGGGTGGCGAGGGGCGGGCGGGGATCAGGCGTCGGTTTCCGCGGCAAGCTCGGCGAAGGCGGAGCGGCCGGACGTCGAGCCGACGGCCGCACCGCGCCGGACCGTCACGCGAGTGTCGACCGGCAACGGCCGGCTGCCCAATGAGCACGGCCAGCTGTGGCGTGAGTACGATATCAGTCCCTATACCCTGCGGGTCGACTCGACGGCCCGGCCCGAGCAGGCTGTGGTCGACTGGATCCTGCGGGAAACGGGCTATGAGGCTTGGCACGGCGAGGTGGTTACGGTACTCAGTGCCACGCGTCGCAGATTGCTCGTCTATCACACGCCTCAGATGCAGGCCATCGTGGCGGGGGTCGTCGACCGGTTCGTTTCCAGCCAAGGGGCCGGGCAATCCTTCGGGCTGCGTCTGGTGACGGTGGATCACCCCAATTGGCGAGCCCCTGTGCGACGGCTGCTCAAGCCAGTCCAAGTGCAGACGCCAGGGGTGGAGGCATGGCTGGTCGAGAAGGAAGATGCCGCCGTCCTGCTGGACCAGCTGGGGCGACGCAGCGACTACCGGGAACACAATTCGCCCCATGTGGTGGTCCATAACGGCCAATCGGTGGTGATCTCCGCCACCCGCGCCCGGCACTACGTGCGGAGCGTCCTCCGCCGACCCGAAGCATGGCCCGGCTTCGAACCCCAAACGGCCGTCGTCGACGAAGGGTTTTCGTTGGAATTCAGCCCCCTGCTTTCGGTCGACGGCGCGACGATCGACGCAGTCCTTCGCTGCAACATCGACCAGGTGGAAAAGATGGTACCCGTCACGGTCGAGGTGCCCACGGTGGTGGCACCGCGGCAGCGGACCCAGATCGAGGTGCCCCAGATGGCCCAGTTCCGCTTTCACGAACGATTCCGCTGGCCCGCCGATCAGGTGCTGCTGGTGGGTTTGGGCGTGGTGCCCCTGCCTGTGCCGTCCGAGGGCAAACCGCTGGTGCCCGGGCTGCCGCTGCCGCTTCCCAAGACAGCACCTCGGGCCGACGTGCTGGTGTTCGTCGAGCCCTATGGCCCGGCCGAAGCCACGCCGCGGCTGACCAGGTCGCTTTCACCCAATCCGCCCGCACGCTATTGACCGCGTCCAGGCCCTCCGGCGCCGACCCCGCCACGGCCTGAACCCCCACCTCGCCCGGGCGGCGCTGGCCCATGGCGGCCCCCAGGGGGCTGCTAACCGATCTGTTCGGCCAGGTAGTTCTCCATCCCCATCTGTTGGATCTGATCCAACTGGGCTTCGATCCAATCCAGATCTCCCTCTTCGTCTTCCAGGATGGATTCCACCACTCGCGCGTGCCGTTGTCCCCCACCTCGGCAGCGAACTCTATGTCCTCGTTGTAAGCTTTGACCGCTTCCTCCTCGGCCTTCAGGTCATTCCCGTGGTGGGCTTTGACGTCCGTGCCGATGTGGAGTTCATTCAGCTTGCTGACGATGGGCGTCCCATCGAGGAAGATAATCCGCTCGATGAGCTTCTCAGCATGCTTCATCTCGTCGATGGCGCGTTTCTCGATAGCGTCGTGGAGCCGAGCGTAGCCCCAATTGGCGCACATCTCGGCCTGGACGATGTCACTGGTTGATCGCCGTCAGCTCTTCCGCCAAGCGGGCGTTCAGTCGGCTGATGACTTGGTCGTTTTCCTTCATTCCCCTGTCTCCTTTGTCTCCCTTTTTCTCCTCAGACGGCGCGCGGGATGACGCATTGCTGTCAGGCCGGTTTTCCTCTTGCGGCCCGGGTGATCCCCTCCAGGAAAGATCCAGCCGTTGTGGCGGCCCTCGCGGAGCCGTCAAGGGGCCAGGCGGGATCGGGCCGGCCGCTCGTAC
>DQVB01000662.1 GCA_015661985.1 Planctomycetota bacterium
GCAACGCCACCGGCTGGCCGGCGCCGGGCGCTCAGGGGCGGCCCTCCGCTCGGCGAATCTCGATGTTGTCGAAAGAGATTTCCCCGATGGCCCCCAAAAGGCCGATGCGGACGATCGCCTCCCGGGCCCGCAGCGGGACGTCCATCGTGACCGACTGGCGGCGCCACTCGAAGGTGCCTCGCCACGGCCCCATCACACCGTGGCCGGCTTCGGCCCGCCGTTGGTCATAGAAGGTGATGACCAGCATGGGCATTTGCCGGAGCGTCTGGCCCGGCTGGATGTCCCGTCCCCGCACGTGGAGCGTGACCTCGAGTTTCTTCACCTTGCGGCCGTCGACCGGCATGCCCTGCAAGGCACGGCAGCCCCGTCCGGGATCGCGGTTGGCGAACGTCACATAGTGTTTTCCCGACGGAGCATCGTCGGCGGTGACCAAGGTCAGCTGGCGCTGGTAGTGCCATCCCCGTGGACGGGGCGGATCCCCCATGACCTCCTCGAAATCCCCGTTGCGGATGCCGGGATTGGCCGGGTCCGGCTGCACTTGGCGGAGCTGTTCCGCCCGGCCGGTCATGGGCACGAAGAGCGTGGGACGCAGGGCTTCGGTCTCCAGGCGTCCAGCCGTCTTGCGCAGTAGATACAAGTTCTGCTGGTACCGCTCGCCCACCGGGATGACCATCCGCCCTCCTTCTTTGAGCTGTTCCACCAGGGCCGGGGGCACGCCCTCGGGTGAACAGGTGACGATGATCTTGTCAAAAGGGGCATGCTCCGGCCATCCTTGGTAGCCGTCGCCGATCTTCACATGGACGTTCTCGTAGCGCAGCCTGCGCAGCGTGGCCGCCGCGCGGCGCCCCAGCGGTTCGACGATTTCGATCGTATACACCTCCCGCACCAGCGGGCTCAGCACGGCCGCCTGGTACCCGCTGCCCGTGCCGATCTCCAGCACCCTGTCAGTGGGCTGGGGATCAAGCTGTTCAGTCATGTAGGCAACGACGAAGGGCGGTGAGATGGTCTGGCCGTAACCGATCGGCAAGGCCATGTCGTAATACGCATATCGCCGCTGGCTTCGGGAGACGAACTCGTGCCGCGGCGTGCTGCGCATCGCCTGGATCACCCGGGGGTTGGTCACGCCCGCGGCCACGATCTCCTCGTCCACCATCCGGTGGCGGGCCAACTCGTAGGGGGCGCCTGCCGCCAGAACCGCTGGCACACCGGCCGCTAGCCAGCCGGCCCCCAGACAGACGACAATCAAGATGCCTTTCCGGCCAGTTCTCATGGCCCCTGCGCTTGTTCCCACGAATCGAGGCCGGCCTGCGCCTTCCAGGCTGCCCGCGCAGCCTTTACACGACGGGCCGCGATCAAAGGGCGTCAGAAGATTCCCCACTGGTCCTATTATATATACGATGGCCCGGGAGCGTTGCAGCGCCGGGCGCGACCGCCTCCGGCGTCCTCTGCCCCGGCCACGTTCCGAGTTGGCAGCTCCCTAAACCCGCACCACCGTGACCGGCCACCGGCTGATGGCCGCCATCTGTTTGGCCTCCTCCAGAGTGGGAACGAACAGCAGCCCTCCCTCACGCGGCAGCCTTTCCAGCGACAGGTCGCCCACCACGCGCCACTCGTCCTCCACGGCCCAATCCACGGCGCGGCCCGGGGCGCGGCGCGTGCGCCGCAGCTGGAAGAAGGGTCGTTCTTCGGGGCCCAGCTGCTCCCACAGCAAATCGTCTCCGTACAGGACTGGTCGGGCCCCCAACCCCTGGAGCCAATCCCGACGGATGCAGATCCCGTAAGGCTCAAAATCCCACCGGCCCCGATGCGGGCGAAATACGCGCAGGCGGCTCAATTCGGCCAGGGGCACGGCGGTGAAGCTCACCACGGGCGTCCCTCCTCGGATCGTCCGCCCGCTGGCGATGAGCCGTCCGCTACGCACGATGCGCCTCAGAGCAGCCAGCGGCGAATGGTCGGCCTCGGGACGAGCCAGGATCAGGTCGTCCAGGTATTCCGTTTCGTCCTGGTCCGGCCATGGGCCTTCGCAGCGCCGCGTGGAATGGGCCAGGAAGGGCCATCCGTCGGCAGGCGGCAAGGGGACGATCGGTGCAGGTTGGCCGCCCTGCGGCGGGCCAGCAGCCCCCAGCGCGGCCTCCGCAGGTTGGGCTACCCCGGGAGGCGGTTCGAGCACGACCCAGCCTACCGCTCCGAGTCCCATCAGTTCGGCTGCCATCTCGGTGCGTACCAGCTGCGCTCCCAAGGCCACATAGACGCTGGCCACCGGCCACGCCGGGTTCGTCAATCGCGCCTGTAACAAGCGGTGGACATGCCCGCTGGGCCGGATGCGAAAGACCATCAGACGCTCGCTCAGCGCCACCAGGGCTCGGTCCCGCACAGGCACGTCAGTCAACTCGCGTGCCTCGGCCGTCAAGGGCGGCGAAAGCACGAGAGGACGCACGCCAGCCTCGGGCGCATGGGGCTCGCTTTTCAGCACGCGCGAAAACCAGTTCCCCACGTCCCCCTCAGCTGCCTCCAGCCGTAGGGTGCGCAGCCCGAAAAGCGCGGCCCCACGTTCGACGTACCGGGCCGCTGCCGTGCCGGTGGCGGCAAGCAACACGTCCCGCTCCGCATCCGCCTGGCCGCACACGGCGCGCAGGGCCAAAAACCACGCCCGCTGCGTATCCACGGCGTGACCGAGCCGGGAGCTGGCCAGCCCCACTCGCCGCCCCGTCGGGATGCCGTGCGGCCACCACGCCAAACGGACGCCCAACCACCGGACCATCGCCTCCCAGGGGCAGCGGGGTACACCCAAGGTTAACCGCGCGCCGCGCTGCTGCCACCCCCACAGCTGCTGCCGCCGATGAACGGCCCGCCGCTTGGCTACACCGGTCGCCTCCCCTTCGGCCGATCCCCAAGCCCGGACCAACAATGGCAATAGATCTCCCCCCGCTTGGCAGACACCCCGCAAGAGCATCCGCCCCCCGCTTGACGGCAGCAGGCCATTGCCCACCATTGAGTCCACGACCGCTGGCAGCCAGCCGCCCATCGCCCACGCCCTGGATCGAACACCCGCTCAACCGAACGTCCGCGCGCCGGACAACCTCTCCGATCATACCCGCCTGAAGCAGGCCGGGTAACCGTTCGGCGGCATCGTTCACGAAAACATGGGCGGCAACAAGCAACCCCGTAGGAATCGCGGGACAGTTGCTTCGGCCAGCCCGCCAGCGCTCACGTTTGGGCGACCCCGCTGCCGCCCACCGAAACGCGGCGCGGCGCCAGCCGAGAAAAGCAGGCCCGTCTGACAAAACACCCCACTCGCCTCACCGCGCGCCAAACGCACTCAGCCTCGGCCGAAGCCCCACCGCGATTGCAGGACCGTGCAAAGCGACGAACAAGTCAACCCGGCGCAGAGCGGTCCCCGCGCCCTCGGAGGCGTTTGACTCGCTACGGGACAAACGTCTGGGGAGCATGGCTCGGCGGAACATAGGCGCCCGCCGCCGGTGCCGAGACAGGCAGAGAGCTGCCCACGGGCGACGGAAACACAGAAGGCCCTATCGGGGCCAGATAGCTTTCCACTCGTTTCACCGGTCCGTAGTGGTAGCGCACCGGCCGCGGCGGTGGAGTCGTCACAACAGTCGGCCAATACACAACGCTCGGCTCGTAGACCACTGCCGATCGGTAGACCACCACCGGCTGGTATGACGCGGCCGGCATGCCCGTCAGCACGGGCGCCCCAGTTATCACCGGCGCCGAACCGCAGCACGGCCATGTGGCCACCGCCGGAGTGCTGCCCACCATGATCACCAGCAAGGCAAACAAAAGGCGCTTCATTCGGATCGATCCTTACGATAAGCCCAATCAGCATAACCGTACCGCACCGATCGTGCGGCCGCCAGACAATCTTAGGTCAAGCGGATTGGAAGGGCAACAGCCGCCCCCGTGCCCGCTGCGCCCCCGGCCGAGCCCATGATCGACGGGCAACAATGCCCACCCCACGTCTCCTTTCTGCAACGTTCGACTCAGCCTCCCGTATCTTCGCCTCGTTCAGTACCAGCCGGCTGTCGGAACGCGCCCGCCTTGCTGAGACTGATCAACAAGGCCACCAGGAAGAAAACCATGCCCCAGAACAGATAGTCCAACCCGACAACCGTTTGCCGAAGCGCGCGGTAGGACAGCCATCCAACTTTAGTCAGCCACGCGGCGACGACACCGGCCGCTGCCAGGTAATACCACCGGTTGCCCACCAAGTATCCGTACGCCGCTGCCAGGGCCATGGCCAGCGCGGGATAGACGCCGAGCAGACTCTGGAGCCATTCAGGCGGCTTGGGACCCAGCACCGTTGGCCCGCAAAAGACCGCCGCCGCCCCTGCCCCACCGATCAATACCGCCCCCACATACTGCAACAGGCGGCCGAAGCGGTCCTGAACCAGAGCGCCAAGCAACAGGACGGCGCCCAGCAGGATGTGGAAGGGGACCACCCCGCGGTAGGCGAGCAGAGGGGTTTGCCGAAGAACCAGCCCGGCGGCCCCCAACCCGAAGCCCAAGGCCACAACCACTCGGACGACGTTGCGCCGGCGGAACGCCATCCACAACTGGACGCCGGCCACTGCGGCCAGCGGCCACGCTGCCGGATCATCCAGCACAGCCGTGCGCGGACCGAACGTGCCAGGCCCACAGACACAGAAGAGGGCCAGGCTGATCGACAAAGCGTCTCCAGCCAGGGCCACGCGCCGCCAAAGGCACCACGTGTAAAACAACGCCAGGGCGACCAAGGTGAGGAAAAGCGGCGTAGCGCCCAACGTATCGGCAAACCGCTCCGGAAAACGCAAGTTCGTCATCATGGTGCCCCGGCCCGTGACGGCCAACAACACGAGCACGGCGGGCGCCAGCAGAGCCACGCGGATCGTTCCTTTGTGGCGAGCCACCAGGCCCATTTCCAGCAGAATCACGTTGGCCGCCAGCAGGAAGGGGATCCAGAAATAGAACCCGAAAATATTCGTCGAGTCCCCCACGAAATGGAAGGAAATGCACAAATAGCGCGCGCGGGCGAGCACCCCCAGACCCAATATGATGAACAAGGCCCACGGATACCACGGCCAACGCCACGGGCTGCCGTTGTCCCGGACATATTCCGGCCCCCGACGAACGGCGGGCAACAGGGTCAACAGCACGACCGCTGCGGCACTGGAAAAACCAAACAGAGCCCACAACAAAGGCGCCTCATGCGGCTGGCCTACCAAGGGAGTGAGGCTGAGCGGGTAAAGGAAAAACAGACCCGACATCAAGTAATAGGGGACGCGGAACCCCACGGGCAAACGCAGGCGCATACCCCACAGCAGCCCTTCGCTCACCACGATGGAAAAGGCCAACCCGCCCAAGAAATACCATTGGCCCAGGCGGGGATTGGCAGCCAACGTGTCGTCGAAAGAAACGGAGAGGGCCAGGAACATGAGCACCACCAGGATCAACATACTCCGCACGTCATCCCACACCTGGCCCAGTCGCACGAGCAGACACGCGGAGACGGCCAGCAAGAGGGTGTAGCCGGCCAGCCCGGCCATCAAGGCCCCCGTCTGGAAGGTCTCGGACGCGGTATCGAAAGACGACCGCAGTCCGACGAAGACCAGCCACGCACTGATGACGTAAAAGGGGTTGTTCGTGTACAGCCAGCGGGCCAGCTGTCGCCAGTCGCTCTCAGCTTGGCCAGCGCGCTTTGGCCTGACAGACACGCGGAGCTCTGGTGGAGAGTCACTTCGAAGCGGCTGGTCAGGGCCCATCGTTTTTGCCCTCTCTTGCTCCGCAGGCTCCGCCCTTTCGGCCCGCAAGGATGGGCCGGAAACGCTCGAGCGAATCGGCCGGCAAGTAGGTCTTCCATTTCATTTTGAACGTTCTCCGGCAGCAACGCAAGCAATTGGCGGGCCATGTGGCACGGCCGTACCTGTCGGCGATCCCCAGCGGCGGGGCCACGTGCGTGCCGTTCCACTCCGCCCGCCCGTATCCGTTCGCGCCCCGTGAGCGCCGGAGCAGGGTGGGACAAAGCCTGTGGCGGTGGGCCGGCGCAAACGGGCCCGACGTGGCGCCTGCGCTGTTTGGCCCCCGGATCAGTGCTTTGCGGCGACTGCAGGCGAACCGCTGAGACCGTTTGCTTCTCCCACCCCACGAGTCTGCCAACGCGCAGCCGGCATTCCGGTCGTTGGATGTTTCGCCACGGCCATGGTATGATGGTGGGGTGAAGAACCTGGACTTGAAGCGGCCTGGTGTCAGCCGGCCCAGTCCCCGCTGCCGAGACGGTGACGGGCTGGGACCGAAGCGACGTCGACAGCGCGCGGCCGGACGCCGCCACGCAGCTGTGCCAAGCGCCTGATCACCGTGATTTCCTGAGAGCCCCGGAAGAAGCAAGGAGTCAACACGATGTCACAGGGACAATCGCGACGCACTTTCCTCAAGACCACGTCGGTGGCCCTGGCCGCTGGTACCGTGGCCCCAGCAGCAGCGGCTGACACAAACCCTTCGGGGATCCTCAACTACAACCCCAAGATGACCTATCGCCGCCTGGGCAAAACCGATTTCATGATTTCCGAAATCGCCCTGGGCGGACACGGCGCGGCGGGACCGGACCGGGTGGCCAATCGGGTCGCGGTCCTGGAGCGGGCCGTCCAGCTGGGAATGAACTACGTGGACAACAACATCGCTACCGAATGCGATTTGTACGGCGAAGCCATGGCGCGGAGCCGGACGGCGGGACGGGACAAGTGGTTCATCGGATTCGCCTCGTGGCCTCAGAAGGTCACCGAGGAATACGAAAACGAGCTGACGCCGGAAAAGATGATGGGCTCCATCGAAGACCGGCTCCGTTCTTACCGCACCGACATGCTGGACATGTGGCGCCCCGTGGGTGCCACCTGGGGCGAAGGCCAGACGAATATCGCCACCATGTACATGGTCACTCACAGAACACTGGACATGGTGGTCGGGGTGTTCGAAAAGGCCCGCCAGCAGGGCAAGGTACGATTCCTGGGCATTTCCGCCCATAACCCCAAAGTCTTCCGCCGTGTGCTCAACGAATACCCTCAGTTTTCCGTGATCATCTTCCCGTACCTGTTTCTGACCAAAGAGTTCGGCGGCCACAGCCTGTTGCAGCTGGCCAAGGAAAAAGATGTCGGCGTCATCGGCTTGAAACCGTTCGGTGCTGGGACCGTCTTCGGACTGAAGCCCCAGCAGTTGGACCGGGGGCTGAAGACCGATCCTAAGGCGCACCTCCTGGTGAAGGAAATGCTCCAGGAAAAACGGATCTCGGCGATCATCCCAGGGGTCAATACGCCCCAGCATTTGGATGAGAACGTCAAGGGGTCCTACTTGCGGGACCAGCCGAAGACGCCCGAGGAGGAGCATGTTCTGGAGGCGTTCCGCCGGAACTTCTACGCCAACCTGACGCCCGGGTACCGGTGGCTGCGCCAGTGGGAGGTGGTGTAGCGATGCGGTTCCGGGTACGCCACGTCTTGGCAGGGTGTCTGGTCGCCGTGGCGATGGCCGCGGGGGTGGTCCGGCCCCAGTCGGCCGGGCCGGCAGGGTCTGCACCGTGTGGAGCTGCGCGGCCCACGGGGCCCGACCCCAAGGCCGACTCGCCCGCCGAAGAGCCCTCCGCCGAAACGCTCGATCCGCTCGGCCCCAACGCCGCCTGTTACGTCTGCCACATGACCTTCGTGCGGGAAGCGATCAGCCGTGTCCATGCCGCCGCCAAAGTGGGCTGCATCCGGTGTCATGGGCTCAGCGCCGACCACGCCAACGATGAAAACGTCGGTGCCACCCCACCCGACCGCCGCTACCGCCGCGAAGATGTGGACCAGGCCTGTGGCGACTGCCACAAAACCCACCGCGCCTGGCCGCAGGATGTGGTGGCGCGATTCCTCCGACGTCAGCTGCCGGCCGACCGGCCAGCCATCTGCACCGATTGCCATGGCCGTCACCGCATCGATCGCGCCGCAGCCACGCGTTAGAAACCTCGCTGCCCCGTGATGCGTTCGCCCGGCGCGGGTCACCATGGTTCGCACCTGCCCGGAGCCAC
>DQVB01000661.1 GCA_015661985.1 Planctomycetota bacterium
GAGGATGCGGCCGAGGACGAGGTGGTGGTTTATGTGGATGAGGTGGGCATCCACCTGAATCCGAAGATGGGTTTGGATCGGATCGTGCGGGGGCACCAGAAGCAGGTTCTTACTGCGCGGCAGAACGAGAAGCGTTACCTATAGCGGGGGCGTTGGATGCGAGGACCGGGGGAGATCGTGTGGGTGGAGAGCCACACGGAGAATGACATGTTGCTTGTCTATTTGGAGGCTGCTTCGAAACTTTCGTCCCGCAGGCCCCTGGAGACCTCCGGTCAGGGGATGTGGCCCCTGGAGACCTCCGGTCAGGGGATGTGGCCCCTGGAGACCTCCGGTCAGGGGATGTGCGGGGTCAGGAGACCCGCGCACAGCGCTTGGAGACCCGCGGGCTCGGACGGTTCGATTTCCAGGTCACGCATCAATTGGACAGCGCCACTTAGGAACGCATTAGTGATGTAACTCGTTACTGTGACGCACGTTGTGACGTTTTCGTGAATACAGACTTCGCAAATTGCCAGCCTGCCACAAGTGGTTTGCTGCAAACCGGTTGCGTCGACTTCTTCACCGTAAGTGGCGCAGTGCAAGTAGGATGGACATTCCTGTCCGTCACAAGTGGGACAAAACGGACAACAACCTGGGCATCGTAAATGTCACAGAATGTGAGTTTTGCCGCACGAGCCGGTGATGGACGGGCAAGAATGCCCATCCTACGTTTCCTCTTTGCAACGTTGGGGTCCAGCCACGTTTGTCGCCACCCGGCCGGTCAGCGGTTACTTGGCGATCGGACTCGGTCGCGGCAGGACTGACCGGCCGGCACCTTCAGTCCCACCACCACGTTCCCCGTGGCAGCTCGGCCGGTTTGGCGTCGCCGTATTGATAGCCGAGGGTGCCGCGCCCATCGACCAGGATCGCCCGGCGGCTGACCAGCCCGCTGGGGTTGACCATCACCCCACCGCTGATGGCGGCCAGGATGCGCCCGCCAGGGACGGCGCGGTGTCGGATGACCGAGTCGACCTGCCGCGGCGCACGCGCTCGAGCCACGCCGTAGACGGCCGGATCCCCGAAGCAGGTCATGTGCCAACTCACTTTCTCAGCCAGACGCTCGCGGCGGATCAAACTGCACACCAGGGCCAAATCGAACAAGTTGCGCAGCTCGCCATACACCGGATACTTGTGGCACAAGGCCTCGAAATGGCGCGTGAACTCATGGGCGAACCTCTGGTTCAACAGGTCTGCCTGTCCGGTGTGGATGCGCGTTCCGTCGGCGGCCAACTTCTCATTTTCGCTGAGCACCCTGACGCCCTGGCCCACGATGGCAAAGGCATTCCGGTCCGCCGTGGTCCTGAGGGCGTGGTAGTTCAGCGTGAACCACCAGCGGACCACGCTCATTGGCGGAGGCGGCTGGCCGGCTCCCACGGGGATCGAATCGAAGTAGTTCTCCATGCCCGGCACGGCTTCTTCGAGCCCCAATCCAACCAGCTTCATGCGGTAGTCCGCCTCGACCATGACCCGTGCTGCGCGGGTGGCCGGATCGATGCCAAAGATCTCGATATCCTGCTTGCCCAACTCCTTGCGCAACTGGTCCAGCCACTGCCGGCGCGCCCGGCGGCCTGGTGGCAACGGCTTCTGTTTGGACCGTTCCAGGAA
This sequence comes from Planctomycetota bacterium, assembly GCA_015661985.1. Classification (GTDB taxonomy): domain Bacteria; phylum Planctomycetota; class Planctomycetia; order Pirellulales; family Thermoguttaceae; genus SZUA-1497. Next base: position 1,645 of record DQVB01000661.1, read on the forward strand.
AGCGCGGAGCCGGGCCAACCCCCCACGGGTCGGATTGATCATGCAGCCGAACGGCTCACCCGGTCCCTCCATGCGCTGGCGGAGCACGACCACCAGGTCGTCCAGCAGGATGACCGGCTGGCCGGTGTCCGAGCGGACCACGCGGTTCTCCTCGTCCACCCTCCAGGGTCCAGCGGGCCCGGCCAGCACCAAATCACCCGATTCGGGATAGACAAACACGTACTGGATGCGGGTCAGCCCTGCCAGCACCTGCATGGTTTCCGTGGGCGGCTTGCCGGCGGCCAAACGGAGGTGGAGGTATTTCTCCAGTCGCGGGAGCGAGATCTTGCGCAGCGCCGATACGCGGCCGGTGTCGCTTGTCGCCGCCCTCGGTTTGCTGGCTGCTCGCAAGGCGGCCAGGCCCGTTGCGGGCTCAGCACGGAGCCGCTTTTCGAGCAACCCCTCCGGGTCGACGTACACGCCGGTGGGGAAAGGGGCGATCGATCCGGGGCCACCCACCAGATCCCAACTCTCCGGCGCCACGGTCGATTGGATCAGGTTGATCAGCGATTGGAAATCGGCCAACGCCGCACCGCCTCGGCCGCCGACCGGCACCGTGGCGACTGCCGCCAACGCCTGCGCCCGGACCCGATCGTCCGAAATCTCTTCGGCCGTGCGCAGCGCGGCCCGCGTTGCCCCCGTTTGGGCCTGGGCGCCGGCGATCCGCGCCAGCCACACATCCCGTTCCTCCCGCTCAGGCAGCTGGCGGGCCAAAGCCAACGCCGGAGCGAATTCGCCAGCAGCCAGACGGGCCTGGATGGCCGCGCCCTGGCCGCAAGCCGGCCCTGTGGCTCCACCCCAGAGCCACACCCCCAGCATCGCAGCTGCCATCACCCTCCATTGTCCGACCCATCCCCGCAACTCGCTTCGTTTCCTCATGGTTCCCCCCCTCCATCTCATCGCGCAGGGCACGGCCCTCCTCTCGAGTCGCTCGCGTTGTCACTTCTGTGCAGCCTAAGCACGTCTGCGCCGGGCGCATCTGCCTGTCTGCGGGTGACACGCCGGCAGCCCGCGGCCGCCGGTCTTCTTCCACTATGGCAGAAACGTCCGATCCTGCAACACTTCTGCAACACCTGGCCCGCGGGCCCGCCGATTGCCCCGTGGGGCAGGCATCTTGCCTTGGAGTGTGAAAGCCCGACCCCTGGGCCCGCCGGTTCCCCTTTCGTTTCGGCTCGGGTATAGTCACCCCAAGCTGCCCTGAGGCCAGGCCGCCGGTTCCGGTGAAAGAGGAAAAGACCCGATGGACAATGCCCGGAGAACGGATCGATCGCGAGCATCGGGGGCACTGATCCAAACGCTGGAGAGTCTTCACATGACTGGCGTAACCCATCTGCGCCGATCGGTTTCGTCCCCCGCAGGCGCGGCGGAAAGCGGCTCGGCATCCAAACGGAAACCCGACAGGAAGGGGCCTTCGCCCGGTGCCAGGGCCGCGGGCCAAGACCGGGAGCGGGCGCTGGACGAGGTGGCCAGCCAAGTGGCCCAGTGCACTCGGTGTGAAGAGCTGGCCCGCACCAGGACCCAGACCGTCTTTGGGGTGGGCGATCCGCGCACGCGGCTCGTCTTCATGGGCGAAGCCCCTGGTGCCGATGAAGATCGACAGGGCGAGCCGTTCGTGGGACGGGCCGGGAAACTGCTGACGGACATCATCGAAAAAGGCATGGGGCTCCGCCGCCAGGACGTATACATCCTCAACACGATCAAATGCCGCCCCCCGGGCAACCGTACGCCTTCTGCGACCGAAGCGGCCAATTGTCGACCCTACCTGGATGCGCAGCTGGACATTATCCAGCCGCAGTTCATCTGTTGTCTGGGTGCCGTGGCCGCACAGAACTTGCTCGCCACCACCGCTCCACTGGGTAAACTGCGAGGCCGGTTCTTCGACTACCAGGGGATCCGGGTCATCTGCACCTACCACCCGGCCTACGTGTTGCGCTATCCGGAGACCAAGCGCAAGGTGTGGGAGGACATCCAGATGCTCATGGCCGAGATGGGACTCAAGGTACCCCGCCGGCGGGACCGTTGACGGCTGCGGGCCGTCGCCACCGGCCGTCCGGGAGTTTCGCGGGGCACGTTGCTCCGGGCCGGCGCCC
>DQVB01000289.1 GCA_015661985.1 Planctomycetota bacterium
AGTAAACGTAGGATAGACAGTATGTTCCGCACGCTCAACGCGCTCGACAGAGCCCTGGAGAGGAACAGCAGCTTGAACCGGCCCTATCCCTACGGGCCCAAGGGGCCGCCGGTGCGGATGCCTGAAGACCGCTGGCGCGGCGGGGTCTCAGCCAATTTTACACACCTTTCCGCGTTGCAGTGGCCGTTAGATGCGACCTATTCGTTGGCGTATACGGCAAGCGCTGATACGAGCCAGCCTGAGTAACTGGGGGATTGGATCATGGAATGCCGAGGGCGACGACGTCACTTTCGCGTTCTCTGGTTGCTGGTGTTTGCATCCGTTCTATCGTCCGCTTCGCATGCTGGGGCGGAACTGCGCGCCTTTTCTCTGAAGGCCGCAGCAGAAGTGATTCGGGCCGGCGTGAACTCGGACGAGGTGCGCTATCTTGGAAGAATTACCCGGCCCTTCGCCGTGGTCTATGCAACGGGAGACGGTGATGTTGTATTGGTAGGCTACAACGACCCGGGGGCTGCCGTGCTGACGGCGGATTGCCTGGCGGTCGCCCTTCGCGTGGCATTCGTGCGGGACGAAGAAGCCAGCGTCAGCATTGATCCGACTCCGGACACGCCGAAAAGCGGACGCATGGCGGTTAACTTTACGGGTGGCATCGAGCGAACGTCGTTGGGAAAAGCGTTTCTGGAGGCGGACATTCTCCTCAAGAAACTAGCGCTCGGAGACCTGGACGCCCACATTGCAGGCATCCGCTCCTACCTGGAGCTTACCGTGGACGAAGCGCGGCAGCGCGGCGTGGATCCCGTTGTCGCCGGTTCGCCGTACGCCCGATTCTGGTGGTACCCCATCGACCCGCGGTACGAGCCTAGTCACGGTATCTTCGCGGTCGGGCTCGGCGTGGGAGCTTCTGTTTCTCAGCATCCATCCGGCGTCGCCAACAAGAAGGTTCCTGCAAAGCCTCAGACAACTCCGGAGGCTGATGCGACGTTCGCCCGCACACTGACGGCTGGCTACGAGGAATTGGCTCAGGAGTTCCCAGCACTTGCCGCATTGAAGCCGTTGTTCAAGCTTCTGGCGCTTTGCAAATTGTTGAAAGAGGCGGGCGAGGCACCGGCTCTGGAGTTCTGGTTGCACGAATACAACGTCCAACTAGTCCACACGCCCGAGGAATATCCTTTATTGGTCAAGAAAGCTAAGTTAGGTGGTCAGAACTCGCTGGTGCTTCGGATCCGCGGAGGCGTGGAATGCCGCTTACTTTTGCGTCGCTTGCGCGACGGTGACATTAGTGCCGTGCGAGACGCCGTACTCAAGTCGCGAGCCGACTCTTCTGCTATTTCCTGGAGGGTGCCGATCTCGAACTGGAACCCAGATGTATGGTCCGTGGGATCCCAATTCGAGGTACCTAAGATCGGCTCGGACCTCAAACGCCGTCTAGGCTGTAGTTTGCTCAAGGATTGTGCTCGCCACCTGGACGCAGAGGCAGGTTTGCCATTCTCACTAGGTCGCTACGCACCGCCGACCTGGCAGCCGCGCCTCCAGCGAGACCTGTTCAAAGGCGCGACGAGTTCCAATGTCGGGGGCGTAATGTTGTCTGGAAGGGCCTACGTTGCCGGCACAGAGGGGGCAGAAGCGTGCGTTGCCAGAGGGAATTTCTCATTGGTGGTCGGGGGTGAAAACGCCCGGGTCGATCCGCTGGTGTTTCGCAAGTTCATTACCGCGCTTTGGTGCGTCTACTACTCGGAGCAGGACCCCGGAATCTCGATCGATCCGATCGGCGGGAAAATCACGCCCGAGACCAAAAAGCACCTGGTGCGCTATATCGGACGCGTCATCAATACGGACCTGGCTCGCGTGATGCGCCAGGCGGATTATCTGATGAAGAAATGGGCCGTGGGAACCGAGCTGCCCGACTATCGCGGCTTCAAGCCGGTCGACGGCTGGATGCGCCACTATGGGCTCGGCCGCTCAGGCATAAGCCGCCGTTTCTGGTTCGTGCCCGAGCAGCTTCGCTTCAGGCGCGGCGGCGATCTGGTGCTGTTCGACAGTGGCCGCATGCGCCTGCACACCGAATACGACCTCGACGGGCTGCGCGGCCAGGCCAGCGAGGCGGACCGACGGTTCGCCCAATTCTTCACGGACCACTACGACGAGCTGGCCCAAAGATATCCCGTCTACAAGGAGCTGCTCGAATACGCCAAGCTGGTCGCACTGGCCAAATACCTCAAAGAACAAGGCGTCCCACTGCTGTGGTTCCTGCTGGCACACAAGGACCTGGTGCTCACCGAGGATTCGCCGGGCACGGTCGACCAACTGGTTAAAGGTTCGGACTACATCCGCGGGATGACGCTCATGGGCGGCGTGAACCTGTCGCCCAAGAGCCAGTACGTTTACGACGAGGAGGCGGTGGCGGCTATCCGCAAGGCGCTTGCATTGGGCTCAGAGGTCGGCGCTGCGGCCACGGCCGCCCGTCGGCCGCATCGACCTGTCGTGGCGGTTCGCCCGGTTTCGTTCCGGGCGGGGAACCGGGATTATACCGTGCTGCCTCAGCACTCGCTCACTTCCGGCAAAGACCACCATGGCAACCGGTTTCAGACGGACGTAGCAGTTCGGCGCGACGGCTCGCCGGGGCTGGAGCTGGTCCGCTACTTCGATCCGCGCCGGCGCGACAGCGGCCAGTTCGGGCGAGGCTGGCATCTGCTCATTCCCTATCGCGTGAGACCGGCCGATGAGAAGACCCGTGAGTTCCTGAACGCGGTCATTCCCGCACGGATGGTCGTGGAAAACCTGCTGGCCGGCCGGCGCGAGGTGCTCACCTTCAGCCCGGATCGCTACGCCTGCGCCGGTTACGTGCCCGAGAAACCGCAGGGGAGCCAACTGATCGGCTTGTTCCTCATGAGCAACGCCTCGTTCCGCCTGGTCGACAAGCTTGGCAACCAGTTCCACTTCGACCCCTCCGGGCGAATGACGGACATGTTTTTGTCCCCTTCCCCGAAGCACCACATGCACATCGCATATGCCGACGATTTCACGGCCGCGTTCGTGCAGCCGCCTTACCAGGCTCGGCCGGCCGACGGCCAGCGGGTGGCGTTCCTCAATGCCCGGATCCCGAAACGCATCCGCGTCACGGATCGTATCCACAATCATACCGAACTGCTGACCTTTGATGCGAACGGTCGCATCCCGGGCTATGTGCCGAACGAGGGGCGAACCAGTCGGTTCAGGATCGCAGCCTTGCTGACCAACGGCGGTTTGGAGCTACTTGACCGCCACGGCAACCGGATCCGTCTTACGCCGGGTTGGGATTTCGACGCGATCCGGCCCGCACCCGACGCTCAAATCGTGCGGTCCGTGTCGATGGGCGGTCACAAGGTGAAGTTTGCATACACGCTCGACCGGCTCGGCCGAGTGGTCATCGCCACGGCCGCCTTCTGCCCGGACAAGCCGCGCGCCGTGCCGGAGTACATTGTCCGCTACGAACATGATGAGGACGGGCGGCTGTGCCGCGTCGAGCGCCGCCGGTTCGTGCGTGCGGCTGGTCGGGCGGCAAGGCATGGGCACGTGGCGATGGCAACCCGCCACGGGCCGACGGCAACCGGGCCCGCGGGCGAGCGCCCCCGGTGATCCAAAGGCTTGCGGTGTCTGTTTGCCGCCCTGGCGCTGGTAGAGGGACGAGACGGGCCAGGCAGCGGAGTTGCAAGAGGCGGTCCAGCGCACGGTCGCCGGGCTGGAAAAGCGTATGGGTAGCGGACATGAGTACCTCCTGCGCGCCGCCTCGGGTTCCCGGGGCGCTCTGTGCCAGCCGGCGAACTTCCTCGGTGGTGAGTTGGAGCAAGAACTCGTGTGCCATTCGCTCTTCCTTGAATTGGCGTTCTCACCCGCCAGAACTTCCCGCGATCATAATTGATACATGAGAATCCGAGCGACGGGGGATACTGGATCGATGCGCCCCGCTGCCCAAAAACGGCCGCAGATTTTTCGGCCGCACCCCAGTACCCGTTCATGACCCCAATTCACGGTGATGCGATATAGAGGCAGGGGTGCCGCTGCGTTACAGCTCTTCGGGAGTTCGGCCGATAGTCAACTGACTGGCAAGTTGTGGCAAACCCTTCCGCCTGTTTCGCGGTCGCCCTGAGCCGCGCTTCCACGACCGCAGCGTGGGAACGCTGCGGCTCAGCCACGACAGCCGGCGTGCGGAAGGAATGTACGTGCATTGTATCCGCCGCCACGTCGTGTCTCACCTGTACCGCCATCGCCAATAATTGGCCGAAACGGCCGTCAATCGCTTCCCGGCGCATCTGGCGGCCAACGGGCATGTGACGGCATGTACCCAGAACAAAGCGTTGTCTGCCACTCTGCTTCTGTGCGAGCATGTTTTGCAGCTTGCTCGCATCAAAGGGCTGATTCGTGCACGCCGTCCCAAACGGCTGCCGGTGCTGCTGACCGCCGGCGAGCTATCGCGGCTCATGGCACGCCTCGGCGCACAGAAGTGGCCGACCGCCATGCTGATGCATGGAGCCGGGTTGCAACTGCTGGCGGCGGCTCGGCTGCGGTTCAAAGAGTTGGACTGCCAGCGCCGCGAGAGCAAGCTCCGCGAAGGCAAGGTCGACAAAGACCGGCTCACGACGATGGCAACAGCCGTCGTCCGCCCTTTGCAAGAGCATTTGGGCCAAGTCCGAACGGTTCACCGGCGGTACATGGCCCACGGCTTCGGTCGGGTGGAGGTGCCTCACGCACTGGC